>NZ_LR736343.1:0-2872 GCF_902652675.1 Bartonella refiksaydamii | reverse complement strand
CAGAACAAGCCGTGTTGTTGACAGCGGGCATTGATGTGCAAAATGACCGCTTAGAACTTGAAGTTGTGGGATGGGGACGCAGTGAAGAAAGCTGGCATATCGATTATCAGGTCATCCTTGGTGATCCCTCTTCTTTTGAAGTATGGGACCAATTGGATGAATATCTTACAAGACGCTGGCCGCATCTAGGTTACAAAGACGGCATCAAGATAACGGCGGCTTGTATTGATACCGGTGGTGGACACACACAGGCGGTTTACAATTATGTGCGCCCGCGTGAAGGACGACGGATCTGGGGGATTAAGGGACAGGCGGGATGGCGTGCGGTGTGGCCACGCCGCCCAAGCAGAAACAACAAAGGGCAGATTAACCTCTATATTGTTGGGGTTGATGCAGCTAAGGATATCATTACGGCGCGGTTTAAGAAATCAGGTCCTGAAGCATCGGGGGCTGGTGCAACACATTTTCACAAAAACCTTGATCGGGAATATTTTGACCAGCTAACGGCTGAAAGAAAAGTCATCAAATATTTTAAAGGCTTTAAGCGCATTGAATGGCAAAAAAGCGAAAAGGCAAGAAACGAAGCTTTGGATTGTAGGGTTTATGCCTATGCTGCTTTACAAGGTCTGATTTCGGCGGGAATAAACCTGAATCGAGAAGTCGATATCTTAGAAGAACGTTTGAAAAAGCTTAAAGTTGAAGGCTCTTTAGAGCAGCCAACATCAGAACGTCCCCCCTCTCTTGCTCCAAGAAGATCTCAGACAGCACAGCCTCAAAAGAAGCCATTCAGAACAATAATAAATCCTTATATGCGAGGGGATTGGAGGTAATTGGTGGGTGAAGATTTAAAGCAAGGCAACAGCAAAGTTGAGAGACTTGAAAGCTTAAAAAGGCGGCGTGAGCAAATTGAAGAAGCTCTTTATTCGGGAGCACAATCGGTGCGCCATGGCGATAAGCAAGTCAGCAATCGTTCTGTTGAGGAACTGCGCAGAGCTCTTGAAATGATCAATACACAAATAGCGGACCTTGAAGGGCGCAAGCGTTCACGCGTGTTCTATTTTAATATCTCACGAGGCTATTAATGGCTGGTTTTTTCAATAAACTCACGGGCTTTTTTAAAATTTCTCGTCAACACAATCCCCATTTTGAAGCGGCAAGCAAAAGCCGCCGTATGGGTGGTTTTGACCCCGCAAAAAAACATATTAATAAAGCCATTGAGGAATGCGGTGATACCATTGTTGCCCGTTCAAGATGGCTTTATGACAATGAAGCTCTTTATGGTTCTGTAACGGAGGAATGGGTCTCTGCGGCTGTCAGTGATGGGATTAAACCTTATCCTCGCATTGAAGGCTTTCAAGAAGAAAAGAAAAAGCTTTTAGACTTATGGTGGCAATGGGTTGATGAAGCCGATTATGATGAAGATACCAGCTTTTATGTGCTGCAAGCAACGATTGCCCGAGAGGTCTTTTTAACCGGCGAATGCTTTGTAAGACTACACTATGTCGACCTTTATGGACGCTCTGGTGTGCCACTTCAATTACAAGTTTATCCAACCGAAATGCTGGATTTGACTTACAATGGACCTGCTGAGATTGAAGGCAATTACATTCGTATGGGGATTGAATTTAATGCCAGTGGCAAGCGTGTTGCTTATCATTTCTGGGAACAGCACCCCTATGATGCTTCTCCTTCCAACATAGCATTTAAGAGCCAAGAGCGCGTGCGCGTCCCTGCTGAAATGGTCCTTCACATCAAAGAGCGCCGTATTGCCGGACAATTGCGCGGTTCTCCCAAAATAACGCGTGCTATGACAAAAATCTTTCAACTGGAATCCTATGATGATGCAGAACTTGATCGAAAAAGGATGGCGGCTCTTTTCGCGGCGTTTGTCAAGGACAATTCACCAAACGTCGAAAAATTATCCGATAATCGTGATAAAAACAACGTTGAAGAAGAATACAAAGCACCTGTCATTGCGCCCGGTGCATCTCTTTACTTAGGAGAGAATAAAGAGGTTACATTCTCAAATCCTGTTGAGGTTGGTGGTTCTTATGAGGCTTTTCAATTTCGCAATATCTTGAAAATTTGTGCAGCACTTAATATGCCTTATGCCGTTGTGACAGGAGACGTTACGCGCGGCAATTTTTCCAATGTGCGCACCTCCATCATTCAATTTAGGCGTCACGTTAAACAATGGCGTGAACATATCATTGCCTTTCAATTTAATCGCATTGTTTGGGAGCGTTTTGTTGAAATGGCAGTGCTTTCTGGATGCGTCAATTTGCCAGAGTGGGAAGAAAATCCCTTGCCATGGCTTCAATGTGAAAGCTTTGCGCCCCCGCTTGAAATGATTGATCCAAACAAGGATATCTCAGCGGAAAAAGAAGAAATTCGCGCCGGCTTGAAAACACGACGCATGGCACTTGCTGAGCGTGGCTTTGATATCGATACCATTCATGCCGAACTTGAAGAAGAGCACAAAGATGCGCGCATTCGCGGCTTATCTTTTGATACCGATAATGCAGATCTTTCTGTTGCACATAAAGAGATTGATTCCACAGACTCTGATGAGACTTATGAAAGCAACCAAGGCAGCGAGGCACATGCAAATGGTAAATAATTTTGACATGCCGTTTTTGGCATCACGGCTTTTTGGTGTTCCTCATATGCTTGCCTCCACAAAGCTTGATGTGATTTTGAATGCCCTTGCGCCGCGTCTTTTTGAGGGAGAAAAGTTTGCCCCTAGGGTTTTTGCGCAAGGGGATACAACGGCTTTCAGCCCTCCTGAAACTTACGTGGTCCAAAACAATATTGCCATCCTACCGGTTCACGGCACACTTGTGCGCCGTGGTGCATGGCTTGGGGCTTTATC
>NZ_LR736342.1:0-3160 GCF_902652675.1 Bartonella refiksaydamii | reverse complement strand
TCAATGCGATAAACTCATTTTCTCCTCGCCATAAAAGACGAGAAGAAAGGGGAGTCACGTTTTTAAATCTAAGCGGCCTTCATAACAGATTTTTCTAAGACCTGTTTTGCTTCTTTAATGAGAGCTTTGTATTTTCTGTTCTCTTCATCTACTCTGAAGGCATCAAGAAGACGCATATGAATAGGACCTAAAAGATATAAAACTTTTTCGCCAGCGTTCATACCTTCCCAATAGCTTGGCAAATCAAAGCGCGTATCATTATCATAATCAACAGCTTGGTTTCTCAGTTTCTTCTCACACTCAATAAAGTAACGGCGTGCTTGACGTCCTTTCTCGTTACGTTCCACCATAGAGAGCTCTTTCGCCATGTCTAGAGTGAGATGGTACTCTGTCATGTTTACATTTTGACGCTCCCCCGTTTTGGGGAACGTTAAAATATAGTCTTTTGTATGAACAAATTTATATGTTTTTATGCGGTTTTTAATCCATGTCGTAAAGTCGCGACCTACTTCTAAAAATGTATGCAATTCACGTGCATTGACCGTTTGAACAATTTCCTGATCAATTGTTAGTTCTTTAATTTCTATGAGAGTGTTCATGTGAACTCCTGTTCGATTAGACGTTTTTGATTGACACTCAATAAAGAATGCCGGGTGCTCAAAAACACGGCGAACAGTCCGTCGTTACGCTTTTCCCATAAGGGTATTGTATAGCGCAACTACACCCGACAATGCCATTATATGCGTGTAACATACAATGAGTCAAAGCCTTTAATGTGCGGAAGAAAAATTGTGTCGGCAATCTATCCGCTGTTCGTTTAAGGTGTTTTTGAGGCACCTAATACCGAAGATATACGTTACAGAAATAATGTCAAGCAGGCCACGATAGTTTTTTATGCTCTTGTTGATTTCATCTATGACGTTGAGAAGAGACAACGCCATTTAATCTAAAATAGTTGATCAAATCGGAAATTTTACTATGGCTTTTTAATGGAGCACTGTAGTGTGTAAATAGATACATTTATTAAACTGCGTGTACGTAACATAAGGAACAATACACAAACTAAAAAGGAATACCAAAGAGCAATATCTGAGTACCAAAGTACATTATCCAATGGAAAAGAAAACTGATGTTCCACATACTTAGAAATAATAGGCACAGAAACTGTTTCTTTATTGCTACTTGGGAAAATTAAAACGACAAGCGCTAAAATTATTAGCTTTAAGAGTTTATGCATATACTGTTGTAAATCACGTGTTAGCATCACCCAACCCGTTGTATTTCCGCGTTTGTATTTTGGATTGCTCTGCAATTCAGAAGGAATATGAGAATTGCATAAAATTACAAAAATATTTGTTATTATTATCAAACCAAAAGATGCAAATATCAAAATATTTTGAATAAAGTAGGGATTTTTTTTAATTCCTAAAAAACATAAAAATATAAAAATCATAATACCAAACAAGGCTCTTAGCTGCTTATCTGTAAACATATTTATTTCCTGTGGTTTTCGATAATTCTTTGATCCCTTTGTTGATTTCCTCTATGAGGGGCTCGTAATTCAGAACGCTTTTCGGAATAGCAGCACCGTAAACCCATGCTTTTACTTGCGCTTTGGTGCTAAAATCTGCATTCTTAGGTGTTTTGTAATACTGACCACCATCAAATTTTTCACACTCTCTTGTGCCATCTTCATATTCGTACAGGTTGTAAAAATACTCTGCTGCTCCATCCCCCCAAGGGACATAACCAACAGCTGTTGCAACAAACTTTTTTTGCATTGGCTGTTTACGGTTTTTTAAGAACAAATGTTTTAAAATCCTCATGCTTTTAGTCCATAATTTTACCAATGTGCCTATTTGCCTAAAAATGGACCGTACAGAAGCGTTTTTAATTTCAATGTGGTTTTATCATAAAATCTTGAAATCACTCTGCACGGCGCCTTTTTGTCAATTTAAACGCATATCTAATCTCAAAACGATCAGCACTTTTCACTAGTTTGCTGTGTGTTAAGAGCTGTGAGTACAAAATCAACATCTGAACAAAGATCTTCTTCCAAACCGCGACAATACGCTGCAAGATCAGCAGATGTTGGCACGAACGTTGTTGACATACCTTTGGCTTCACCACGTACAATCTGTTCGACAGCTTTGCATAGTGCCCATCGTGAAATACCTTGAAGCGCTATGGCATAAGCGCGAGCACAAGCATCTACATTCGCCGTTTGTCTCATGATTAAGCCGCCTTCAAGTAGGCTAAAAGCCTTAGAAATATTATTGAGAGAAGATTTCACAGCAATCGTTTCTTTTAGCTTTTGACAAGCTTTGAGTGCTTTCTTTTCCTCTTCCCTCGTGATTTGTGCATGACCTTGTTTGATGCGCTCCGAAATCTGGGTCAAAAAGACTTTAAGTTCTAATGTTTCGTCAAAGTATTGTGCCATTTTTCTCTCATTTTTTTAAATCAAAAGTGTTTTAAAATTTACTCAAGCTACTTCATCAGATTGATTCCCCAAAGCACTTAAACTAATCTTTGGTTTTTTAAGCATTTGCATCAGTTTAGCCCATTTTTCAGCAGAGACAGGTTCGCCTTTCGGCTTAATTTCTGGTCTATCGAGTGAGGTGAATATCCCTTTAACAGTAGTTCGAATATCGTTTTCAAGCTTTTCACAATAAAGCATAAGATCAGCAGAAGCGGGCATGAATGTTGTAGACAAACCTGCTGCTTTTCCTTTCATCACATCCCTTGTTGCGGTTTTGATTGCCCAACGGCTTAACCCATTGAGAGAAAAGAGATAAGCAACGGCTGTAGCTTTTTCGTCTTCTCTAGGCTGGCTTTTAAGCCCACCAGAAAGCATGAGAAACATAGCTTTGATTTCTTCCTCAGAAGCTTTTTCCTCAAGCTTTTGCAAAGCTTCATTACCCAACGAGATAATTCTCTTCGCTTCTGCAGGTAATGGCTTTTTGCTCGGTAGCCAGTGGAACGGTGCTTTTTGCATCATCCTCAAAGAGAAATTTGTATGGACTGTCTGCATTTTTGAAATCGGACATGTGCTGTGTAATTCTATAGGCACGACCGCGCTGTTGTCCTGTTTGTTCAATGCTTGCTTTTCCATAGTTTTTTCCTTTCTCTAAATTCTCGATAGCTTTTCGCACCCAGTTTC
>NZ_LR736341.1:0-3189 GCF_902652675.1 Bartonella refiksaydamii | reverse complement strand
CTTTATCGCAAAAGCACTTCAAAAAGCAAAACAAGCGTGGCAACAGGATACAAGGATTCTAGAATCCTCCCTTTGGAAAGAGCGCACAGCTTTACTCGCCCCCTCAGGAATTCCTGAGAATTATCAACCACGATTGATGATTTTACTGCAGAGGATCAATCAGATAAAAAAGCGCGAGGAAAAATCTGCACGAAAAGCAAGGCTTTCTTCGGTATTTTTTTCGCCCGTATCAGAGGAAATCAATTAGAAAGCATTCAGCCGCCCATTTTAATAGCGAGGCTTTCCATAGCGATCGCGTATATGCATCCTGCATTTGGCGCAACTGATTTATGCCTTGTATTGGCTGGGAGATGTATAACATTTCCTGGCGTACAGGTTATACGCTTTTCGCTATAGAAAAAATCTAGCTCTCCCTCTATAATTAAGAGAGTTTCATCGACTTTGTGCGTATGCCAATCATGCATTTTTCTTGGGAAATCTCTTTGTATCTCTATCGAGCCTTGTTCTGGCAACATCATTTTTAATGTATCATATATACTTTCATTTAATTTAATTTTAGAAAACTTAGTCATTGTTGCGCTCCATTATATGATATGGACAGGGTGAGGATTCAATATTATTATCTTGCAGGAAGTATTGCATCCACTCTCTATTCTTTGGATCGCCATATTTCCCTAAAAAAGGGGATTTTGTGATAATATCAAAAGGTTCAAGTCTTTTTCTTACAGTGGAAAACGCATTTTTTGCTTTTTGTTCTGTATCCAACAGATCAGAAAAAACCCACCTAGGCTGGAAAGTTAACATAAATGTAGAACTTTTTCTACTTATTCTGTTTATATGGGACGGTGTATTGCAAACTATGAACATAGGCTCGCCATGAAAACAGAACTCCCATAGAGGATCATCCATATTTTGGGGTATATGCTTAGGCCATTCTCGGTCGTCAAGTGCTCACAAATCTTTAAGTATAGACCAAAATTTCTCTCTATAAACTTCGACACTTTGTATGGGTGCAGGCTCTTCAAATGCAACAAAAGATGTGCTCTTTCCAAAGCTCTTATAATTATCACAATAATTTATAAGGTCTTCCATAATATTTTTTGCGGTTAACTTTTTGTAGAACCCAAATCTCAGCATGTCTTTTTGATATCCCTTTACCCCAAATAGGCAAGGAAAAATCCTGATTTTGTTATTCATTATTGCATCGAATTCTTTAAAAACCACCTGTTTCCATTTTTCATATTTTTCTATATTTTTCACTATTTGCGTTGCTGAATCCATATTTTCCTCCCAATTGTTGTATTTTATAGGAAATTGCTACGAATTATCCTCTCTAAGGTCGATAATTCATCATCACTCCGACCCCAAATTGCTATAATGGCGGGGCAGGTATTTAAATCGATTGTCAGGGGAAGCGGTTTGTTTTCTTTAAAAAAGAGCATAAAATGAACCACATTTTTCCAAGAATGAAGCTTTTGCTGCCATGAGTTAATATCTTTTATGATATGGCCGTCAACCTTGTTGATAAGAAAGATAATACGCCCCTTTTTCTTAAAACAACTTGACGCTTCCGAAAACACTCCCGCAATAAGATTAACGGAGCTTTCAAGTAAATCATCCTCATAGCAATGCGCGAACAAGGCGGGCGCAATTCCCCCGTGGAGGCGAGCTCCCACTTCGATCATCACTGGACCATGGGCGGTTTGCATGATTTCCATATGCGCGGGCCCATATTCAATCCCCAACGCGCGAATGCATTGTTTTGCATAAGAGATAAGAGCAGCATAAAGGGGATCTTGAGCATCAAGCACATCAAGCGATTCATAAACAAAGGCACTCCCATTATGGATACCCTTTTTATATCGTGATAAAGCACATATCTTTATCGCCTCCCCATTTACAACAGCATCTACTATGTATTCCTCTCCCACCAATCTTTCTTGGAGCAAATAAGCCTCGTTAGGTGCACCAAAAATATTCTTCTGCATCCAGTCGATCCTAGAAACCCACGCCACTACTTCCTCACGGCTGGAAAAAAACAAAACGCTATCACTCCCAGAAGAATCATTTGGCTTCACCACATAGCCGCTGAGGCTTTCAAAACCATCGAGAATACAATCATCTTTTGTAAGAATCTTTGACCGAATGTAAGACAAACCATTTTCACAAAGGCGCTTTTGCATCGTCGCCTTTTTCCGCCGCCAATCGGTGGTCAAAGGGTTATTTCCAAGACAACCATAGTAAGCAGCCAATTGTTCTGCACAATAAATACCTCCTTCAGCACCAGCTACCACGGCTTCTATCGCACCGGCTGGAAAACGCTGCTTTATCTCATCCACACTATGAAGCTTCGCTTCTGCCATCCCCTCACCCTGATAAGAAAGCATAAAATGCGAAAAAAGAGCTGGCTGAGATGCAACGCCGTAACAGGCATAACCCAATTTTTGCAAAGCAGGACCATAGAGAGCACCTGTGGAGAAAGGGTCGACAATAAGGATGGGTTTGCTCATGCTTTGACTCGCCGCGCTAAAAGAAAAAGGACATAAATAAAGATTATCAACCCTATAAGGGGTAGAAGATAAATGGCCGCCTGTGGTCCCATAAGAGCGGGGCTTGTAAGAAGACCAAGGATAACATAACCCGCTGATTGGGAGACAGTGTAAAGCATGCCGCTATAGCTTCCCACAAGTTCTGCTTGAATCTCTGTCTGGGTCTCTTCAATCATATATTTACGGGCGTTAATCCGCATGGTGTTCATCGAAAAGCCAATAAAAAAACAAAAGACCACAGCCAAATAGGGCAATTGTGTGGTGCTAAAAATGAGATCAGCCACACCCAACATAAGGGCTGGGAGGATAAATTCAAAGCGAGGTATTTTGATAAAAGCAGCCAAAAAAGCGCCCACACCCGCAACCGCACTGCAAAGCCCATAATATTCAGAGCTAAAATTTTTCACACTCTGAAAAAGAATAGTCGCCAGTGTATTATAGGCGCAAATATGAAAACCAATAAGGCCTATGCAGACGCATAAAAGTTTAAGTTCAAGAGAGAGCCTGTCTGCTTGCGGCATGGGTGTTAGCTTCTTCTCAGGTGCAGACGGTGTAACGCCTGTAGCACTATATTCATCGCGAAAAATGACATATCCGGCCACAAGGCTTACAATGATGTCAAACACACAAAGTGCTGCAA
>NZ_LR736340.1:0-3522 GCF_902652675.1 Bartonella refiksaydamii | reverse complement strand
TCTAAGAAACACTTAAGCGATTAGCGGATAGATAACGATATAATCTCTCTTTCCCCGCCGTGAAAGCGGAGGGGATAAAGCTTTCGGTTTTTGGTTAGCCACTGTTTCAAATGTGCGAAGATATTGTCTATCGTATCAAAAAATTAAACCTTTAATGTAGAAATAAATGCTTCATTCCTTAATTTTGCGTCCTCTAATAAATCATACCACTCTATTATTTCAACGGTTCCTCGAAATTCTCCCTGTAGAGGAAAAGTTCTCCCTCGCCCATTAGCTGTTTTTTGCCATGTAGACGTTTGCGTTTTAAGTTCACCTTCTATATCAGCAATAATATAACAATAAAAAACACACTGCTCTGAAATCTTTATTTTCTTATTATCAAATGTCTTTATACGCTGTCCTTTAAGTTCATTGAGGTATTTGTTTATTTGATGCATGGGGGAGTAACCTGCTTTATATTTTTTCTGACCTGGTCTTTTAAACTCCACCAACATTAGCCTGTCCAGATCTGCATCGAGACGACCTTCAAGTCCTAGGGCATATAATTGATTATAACATAATAAATCAGGACGACTTTTTTCTATACTATCCTGCGTGATTTGATTGATAGGCACATCCGAAGCAAAGTATTTTGTAAATGTTAATCGTTCATCAATAATCCATAAATCGTGTGTTAAATTTTCCTGAGATTCAGGATCATCCCCCCGAACACGCATTGGACAAATAAGTTTATGCAATGTTTTCTCTAGATGTGGTACTTCTTGACCATTAACATTTTTCTTAAGTTCTATTATTAATCCTTCTAAAATTTTAAGTATAACTTCACGACGGATAACATACTCTGCTAACTGTCTCGCTTCTTCGTCTTTAACTTCTCTTGCAAGTTCAGAAACTTTCTGAGAAAAGCTGTCTGTATTGGCATTTCCTTCAGTAATTTCACGGTATATTTCTTCAATTCTCTTATTTTGTTTTTTTCTCTCCTAAGTTTGTGAATAGCCAGTGTTTTAACAAACCCCTCTGTATTCTTTGCAGCTTTAGGAAGTGTTTCTAATAATTTTTCATAACTCTCAAAGCGATAGGAAGGATGGGTTTCACAAAATTTTTTTAATTTATTTAAACGTTTTCTTTCATACTTTTCATTTTCTGGAGCAAGAACACTCTGTGTAATGTTGTTAGCAATAGCACGTAAAATATCTTTTAATATACTGTTTTTAAAAGAAAAATGCGTTCTTTCTTGATTAACTCTATCATCTAAATATTGACCACTTATGCAACCATGATATACCAGCTTTTGGGTTCCAAATTTTCCAAAACCAATAAGGTTATCGATGCTTTCAGTAGTAACAGTGCGACCATGCGCGAAAAGATGCAGCTGGTGGTTCCCTTTAAAATTACGGCTAGCATTTTCTTTGCAAATAAAATTACGAATCTTTAATAAACCAAATTCTGTGGTTTTAAGTGTGATCTCTTCTCTATTGTCTACCAAATAATCTTTAATTTTCTGCGCTAAATCAACAGATATCTGATCATAACAAAAATTTATTTTAGGAATTTCTCCTAAAATTAAATCTGAAAAAAATGTGCTCCAATATGATCAATCATTGTGTCAGTTTTGCGTGGAAAATGTTTTTGGTACGCTACATCTCTTAAACCGGTAAAAATAATTTCTGTTCCGGTTACTTCTTGATTAATAAGAGGCATTTTTGAATGATCGAGAATCTGATTTTCCTCTTCTAAACAAAATGTAAAGCTTCTCTGGTAAAGCTGATTTTCTTCAAGGAATATACTTTTAACTCGTATTTTCTTAAAGGCATCCAACCATAGCAGCCGCCCAACTCCTTTTCCTCCTTTTTCTAATTTAAAATTAGTATCTACAGTACGAAAAGCTTGAAAGTGCTCATCATCCAATCCTACACCATTGTCTTTAACTATAATTTCAAGTGATTCATTATCATCTATATCTTTGATTTTTATATCTATGTTTCCCGCACTTTTGTAATCTTCTTGCTTAGAATCTTCAAGCGCGTGAATAGCGTTGCTTACTGCTTCAAAAACAGGCTGAAAAGCTTCCATTTCAGTGGACGGTTTAGGAAAACGACGAACTCTTCCAGCAAGATTTTCTTTCATAGAAAACTTTTCAGTTTTATTCTTTTCTTGTTTTTGAACTGCAACGTTTTCCATAATTATTCCCACCTTTTTAGCCGATAATATTACGAAATATACCTATTAAACGCACGTATATTAACAATTTGTTATTATTATAGAACAAATTTTTAACTCTTTGAGAACCACTATTTTAAATGTACAAAGACATTATTGATAGCCTCCATGAGACGAGCAAAATTAAGAAACCATTTGCTAAAGGATTTCGCGCGTCTCAGAGTATGTTTAGAGTCGGATATTTGGTTTTTGTGTAAAAATATTCCCTACAGCATCTATAAGACGTGAAAAATCAAGCGCTAATAAGAGTATAATGAGTACAATTCATTTTGTATAACGCGACATCACTTTTACACTGTCTTCAATGTCTTCACAATTGACAAACTGAAACAAAGCCATCCACAAATCATATAAAAAATCGATACTGCTATTTATTGTACACCCCCAAAGATTTGTTCTCTCAAACATGCCAATCCTTTTGGTGTAATTTTTGTTGAAGGCAGCACCTTATCTGTTCCATCCGGTCTTTGAATAGTGATAGCAGGACAATCCATAAGACCTTTCTTGATTTTATCCTGATAAGGTAACAATGGACCAGTCGGAATACGGCGATACACCCAATCATTTTGGCGCAAGTAATCTGTTAAATCCTTTGGTCGTACTTCAAGCATCTTTGCTGCTTCAATCAGACCAAACAAACCATCAGAGCGCTTTAAACCATCCAAAGCTTTTGCTTTTGGTGTTAACTCGGCAATAACATGATCTTTCTGCTCTATTTGGTTTTGTAAGTGATTTAAAACACCAAGTAATGCTTCTGGTTTGGAGTAATCAACTTGTGGTGTTGCTACTTGTTTTAAAAGCCGTTCACATTTGATAAAGTATAAACGCGCTTCTCTACCTTTCTTATTGTTCTCAAGCATAGAAAGCTCTTTTGCTACACTTAAAGTTAGATGATAGTCTTTACGATTGTGACCACCCCTGCCTTTGCTTCCCAAAATTGGGAAGCAAACAAAGTCTTGATTTTCTACCAAATTATATTTGTTGATACGTTCAGTAATCCAGTCTGCAAATTTTTTACCTACTTCTAAAAAACTATGCAATTCACGTGCATTAACGGTTTGAACAGTTTCCTGTCCAACAGTTTGTTCCGATATTGGAATAAGATTGTTCATAATGAACTCCTATTGGTTAAACGTTTTTGATTGACACTCAATGAAAAGTGCCGAGCGCTCAAAAACACGGCCAATAGTCCGTCGTTATGCTTTTCCTCAAAGGGTATTTTATGGCATAACCACACCTGACAACGCCATTATATGCGCGTAACATACAACGAGTCAAAGCCTTTACATGCGCGGAAAATTG
>NZ_LR736339.1:0-3611 GCF_902652675.1 Bartonella refiksaydamii | reverse complement strand
AATTGATCAAGCCATTGTTGATATTGAGGACAAGCTAGACGAAAAAGCCCCTTTAAAACACACGCATACAATAAGTGATGTCACAGATCTTGAAGCAACCCTCAAAGGCAAAATGGCAGCGGATAAAACATTCACCTTTGCTGATTTAAGCGATATCGAGGGCGCTAAGGATGCGGCCAACAATTATGTTCTCTATAAATCAAGCAACAATAACTTCACCTTTGGCAGTGCAATATCATTGTTAGGCGCACATCAACATAAAACGGAAGATATCGTAGGATTTGATGCTGAAGGGATAGCGTCATATGGCCGTTTGTCACAAACAAACGAATGGCAAAATCATAACATCTTTAAAGGCAAAGTGAGTCTTTTTAATGATCTTGAATTGACTAACCAAGCCTCCTTAACTTTGAAAAAGAATGGCACAATTGTCACAGATTTAAATACAGAAGGCAGCCTTTTGAAAGGACCTGCAACTATTGATGGCAAGGAAATTTATACAAAAGCCGAAGCTGTTTTAGCTCTTCAAGGAATACGCGATGAAATTACAAAAGAGATAAAATCCTTTGTTCCCACTCCTCTTGAAATTCTTATGACAGAAAGTGGTCCTATTCCTATACCTAATGGTGTTACCGACGACACTTATATTGAAGTATGGGCATGGGGTGGAGGTGGCGGTAATTATAAAGGTGGTGGTGGCGGCGGCGGCGGTTGCGTGCACATAAAAATAAAATGGTCGCGGCTCAAAGATTCAAAAAATGTTCTCATTGGTCGCGGTGGTAAAGGTTTTTATACCGGTCAACCCAAAGATTTTGCTGGTTATGGTGGCTTTACACGTATTTTAGATTCTACAATAGCAGGTGGTGGTGGTGGTGGAGCTGTTAATGGACATAATAGCACAGGTGCTGTCGGTGGTGTTTCAGGAAATTCACTGGGTGGTCTTGGAGGTGGTTACTCATCCAATAGCAGCAGTTCAAATGGACGTGATTCTACTTTCAACGGTGGTGGAGGCGGTAGCTATGGAGAAAAATCAGGGACTGGTGGAAATGGTGGCAACTCTATTTTGGGTGGTGGCGGTGGTGCTAGCGGTGATAGTAGCGCACAAGTACAAGGAGGTTTGAGCGTAAAAGGAGGAAATGGCGGAGGAAGTTATAATAATAAATCCGGTGGAGGTGGAGGCTATTTTCCGGGAAAATCTGGTGACCACGGTGGTGATGGTGGAGATGGAGCAGTATCGTTCAAATTCTATATATAGGAGTTTTTGATGGAATATGCAGTTGTTGAAAATGGTGTAGTAACAAACATTATCGTAGCCTCAAAAGATTATGTTCACGGCTTTGATGGTGAAGCTATTCCTTCACATGAAGCACAAATTGGCTGGAGTTATAAGGATGGAGTATTCTCTCCTCCTATTGTTGATGAAAACACAAAACAGCTCTCATCTACTGAAATGGCAGAAATAGACGCACCTGTAGAGCCCATAAAAGAACTGCAAGAGAAAGATGATCAAGTCTAAGCGATACGGCTTGTATGATTTTCTTTCTTTAAAGCCCTTTTAAAGGGCTTTTTGACTGACAGTGTCAGGCTTATGGAGCATGGTGATGGTTGTTATGGTCTCTTCATTGATTTGGAGAGCAAGATGACAATAGAATTTAAACTTCGTATTCACTTTATTAAGAATGGCAAGGGATCTAAGTTTTTAGCAATATTTGATCAGACAGCCGTTGGTATGGTCGTAAAATCCTTGATGTTGACGTGCAAATTTATCCCCTCCATGCGCCTATCCTTCTCTTTACGCATGAGGTGGAGAAAAGAAAAACAAGTCTAGACGATAAGGGGTTTCTAATGGGATGTTCCTGTTTTTCCATTTTAGCACTTAATAATGTAAGCTATTTGTTGACATTATAAGTATTTTACGCTATATAAAAGAATGATTAAAACGTTTAAAAGCAAAATATTGGCAGAATTATTCAAAACGGGAAATTCATCCAAGATTGATAAGAAACTTATAAAACGTATCATGGTTCGTCTTGATCGTTTAGATTTTTCTGAAAGACCAGAAGATATGAATCTTCCAGGATTCAACTTTCATTCTTTGATTGGATATTCACCCACTCGTTACACCGTCCACGTTAACGGACCATGGTGTATTACCTTTGAATTTGACGCATGTAATGCTTACCGTGTTGATCTTGAACAATATCACTAAGGATACAGTTATGAATGACATTCCTGCACAAAGAGATAAAAACCGTTGTCCTACTCATCCGGGAGAAGTTTTAGCAGAGATTATTCCTGAAACAGGCAAAACAAAATCAGAAATTGCGCAGATGCTTGGTATATCACGCCAACATCTCTACGATATTCTGAACGCAAAAAAGCCTGTTTCTCCTGCTGTTTCCGCTTGTCTTGGCAAAATGTTTGGTGATGGAGCTGCTATATGGTTACGCATGCAAGCTAATTATGACGCTTGGCATGCGGAACGTGAAACAAATGTTAGCAAAGTCCCAACACTCCACGCTGTTTGATCTCTTCCTCACTCTGAAGGGACGATGTTTATGGAGTACTGGATAAATAATAATACTGAACAACATCACCTGCTTTAAACATATTCGTCGCCATTTAAAATATCATCTAAACCACGATCTAAGTCGTCTAATATATTCTTTGGTGCATCTGCATAAACAAAAGATTGTACATGAGAACGGGATTTTATTAATTCATGATATAAATCAACAGGAAGCATAATGATTTTTTCACGCCCTCGCTTCGTTAAAGCTACAGGCGTTGACATAGCCTCGTCCAAAATATCGCCCGCCCCGCGGTTTACATCTGTAAAACTATATTTTTTCATATGCACATCCTATCTTTAATGAATAATACGTATAATATGTATTATGTAAAGGTACTGATGCCATTAACTACCTCCCCGCCTAAAAGACGAGGAGATAAATTATGTTTTAGGTCTAAGCAGCTTTTGTGGCAGGGCTTTCTAGAATACGCTTAGCTTCTTTTGTAACTGATTTGTAATGATCAAGCTCTTTTCGATTTCATCTATTTTCAAAAGACGACCAAAGATGATACCCATAATTTTAGGATAATTTGTCAAAACATATTGGCGAAGATAGTTAAGATCATCAAATCGTGTATCACGGTCATTATCAATTAACTGGTTTTTTAAATCATAGAAAGCTTTAACAAGTGCTTTTTTGAATGCACGCACCATGTCATTATTACGCATATAGGTCATGAGTAGAGTTGCTTGTGGTCCATTGAGGATAGCAATTACCCTTTTCTGTCTTCCGCCTTTGGTTCCAAAGGGTGAGATTTCAAATCCAACCCTTCCAAATTCTTCAAGATCTTCAATATTTTGACGTACAAGCTTGATAACTGTAGCATGATTATTACCCACACCCTCAGCAATTTTTAAAGAGGTCGTGACAGCAATACCATCATTGTTGATTGTTACTAAATTGTTCATAATGAACTCCTTACTATTTAAACGTCTTCTATTAACACCCTATAAGGGTATCGGGCGCTAGAAAACACGGTAGTAAGTCCGTCGTTACGCTTTCCCCATAAAGAGTATTGTATAGCGTAACTACACCCGA
>NZ_LR736338.1:0-3965 GCF_902652675.1 Bartonella refiksaydamii | reverse complement strand
CACCACTTTCAACTTGCGCAACACGGTATAAATAACTCTCTGGCAAACCATAACGCACTGCCGTTTGCCGTATCGCTTGATTGACAGCCGGACTATAACGGGTCATTTCGCATACTCTATTGAAGCACTCGGACCTAACCCTTTTGCTATAGCCCTAGAAACAATCTTCAAGCCTTCATCAGTTACCACACCGGCTTTATGCCACTTCAAAGCACTTTGAATCAATTTGGCAATTTCATTGCGCTCCATTCCTTTAACGCCAAAAGTTGCTAACTTCGCTATTCCGCGCTCTAGCTCTTGTCTTGCTCGTACCGCCTCTGGTGCATTTGGATGAAAAAATATGTTTCGTGCTAATTTTAAGCCTTGAGCTGGTATATCAGGAATACTATGTGGTACACGAACTCCATCAAAAAGAGAAATCTTAGGAATGCCTTCAAATTTGCTAAAACCATCTTTTGCTGCATCAGAATAGAATTGCTCCTGATCTACTGCCTTTTTAAAAGTAGAAAACCGTTCCGGTCCTATCATCCTTTTAAGATTCTCAGATGCAAGATTTTGTTTTAAAAGTTTAGAAAATTCATTAATAGGGTCATCATTTTTTCTGAGTAAATCATCTAATGCATCTCTCATACCCATCTGATAGGTATTATTTTGTTTTGTCCAGTTCCCTTTAGAAAGATTTTCCTGAACTGCATCTCTTTCAAAACTCTTTTCAAGCTTTGTTCCAAGAGCTTGTCTACCTTTTTCAAAGCTATCTGCAAAGTTTTTGAATTTTGCCGCACTACCGCGTGCTGCTTTGTACGTAGGAGAGATTTCGTCCATTATTTTTACCAAATTTTGTTTGAGGACTTCGTATCCTAAAATCTTTTGGTTATCGCCATGTTTCTTACTTTTTTCGATTAAATCATCAAGAGACTGCTTAGTTTGATCTAATAACTCTATCGTAGGTTTATAGGTTATACTGCTAAATCTTCTATCATAAAACCTTCTAGGATTTATACTGAGGGGGTGTTCCTCTAAAGTATTGACAGCTTCTTTAAGAGCTTTTTGAAACCCTTTATTTTCAAAAAGTTTATTAAGAGCCGGATAATACTCTCGTCCTATCGGCGTTTGCCTTGCTTGTTCATAAAGATGATCATGCGCTTCTTTCCCTTGCTGTTTAAGTGTCCTGATTAAAGTATCGCTATGCTGGTATGGAACAATTGTCTGCTCCATCATATCATCAAGACGTTGAACAGAACCGCCTAATCTTTTCTCATGCGCTTGTTTCAAAAGATGATAAACATCTTCATTTGTTTTAGACGCATTCCACAAAGTCTGTCGTAGTTTTTCATTAATATCTGTCAAAAATACTTCCTGAGGTTCTGAGCTAAGACGTTCGGTAATTTTTTGGGGTTTATTATCGTAAAGTTGCTTGGCAACTTCTCGCAAAGCCTTATTGGAAACCTCTTTATGAGCGGGATTAAAATAATTCCTTACAAGTGGAGGTGATTTTAAAGCATTTACAAGTAAACCACCTAACTTAGAAACCCCCGCACCTGCTAAACTAGCAGCTGGTGTCAAAACTGCCCCACCAACACCACCAGCTAACGCCGAATTCACCGTATCATTGTAACCTTCTCCTGCACCAGAACCATGTAAAGCTCCAGAGCCTGCCCCAACAAGAGCTCCCCTGCCCAAACTTCCTAAAGTCGAGCCTGCTCGCAAAAAATTTAAAGCAGGGATCCACAATGATGCTATTGTTGGTAAAATCGAACCAGCAATATAAGCACCAGAAGACCACCATGGATGTTTCTCTTCCAAAGCTTTTTGGTAAGCACGTTCTTTGGCTACTCTTCTGTTATAAACCTCTTCTGCCTTTTTATCGCCGCTCCAATAATCCCTCACACCTGCTTCACGTACTGCTTTCATTTCGTCAAAATAACCTGCCGTTGCACCAGATGCGATATGTCTCATAACCGCATCCAACCACGTAAGATCTTTATCATCAAATGAAAAATCATTAGATGTTTCTTGAGTATTAGGAATATCCTCAGCAATACCAATCACTTTATATTTCCTAGCCCACTCAGGGAGACGTGATTTATCATAATCCTTAAGTTCAGGATAATCTGTTTCCTTTTGAACATCTTCAGCAATACCAATAACCTTATACTTTCTAGCCCATTCAGGAAGAAGTGACTTATCATAATTCTTAAGTTCAGACATGAAACATAACCTATTTTCTTATAGTCATTCTTTTACCATCGGCATCAATAACAATAAAATCTGCCCCTTTCGGTAAGGCTTCAATTTCTTCTGCACTTTTTACTACAGGCGCATTTGCACTATGTCCTTGCTGTGGAGCTTTAGAATGCGGCTGTGAGGTAACCTTATCAACATTCTCTTTCGTTAATGCAACGTGACCGTTTTCTAGCAAAGACAATACGTCTGATTTCATCTTACCCAAAATTTCATGGATTTTTTTCAATCTAAACAAGAGCTCTTTATGACCCAAGTTGTACTTTATCTCTCCTAAATAGCTCTTTAAGATATCAAGCTCTCTTTCTGTGAGATTCCCAAAACCTGAGGCGCCATTACGCGAATACTGTCTCATCGTTTCTAAACGATCAATACCTATACGATTTTTAATGGAATCAAGCAGTGAACTCATATCACGGTGTTGAGGAACACCCAACTGAGCTTGTATACTAGCCGCATTACCTGTAGCCCATTCACCATTTTCTTCTATATAATTCATAAAACGTTCAATGTCATGGAGTGTATTATTACTGATAGTTTCTCTATTTTTAAGCTCTATCGTTTCTCGTAGGCGGTCCAATTCTTCTTTAGATTTAGCATCATAACCGCCGTTCGCTTTTTGTAATAGAAAAGCATTCAACGCATCTTTATTCCCAGCCATAAACCGCGCTTCTTCTTCACCCACACCCTGTGACTTTAGATACTCGACGGTCTGATTAACCTGCCCTCTTTGTTTATCGCCTGCATTAAGTTGCTTAACACCACTTGCAAGCGCATCCCACCCAGAACCGCCTGACGGTGCTGCCGACATACCTGCAAAAAGATCTTGAAGCTTTTTATAAAAATCAGACTGGACAAACTTTTCAAAACCAGTTCGAGTATCTGCTGGAGAAGGTTGTGGCTGTGGTGTTGAAGCTGCCTCTACTATAGGCGTAAGTTGTTTAATCTCCTGTGCATTAGGGAGTGATGGATGATCACCTACACCAAGTGGTATTTGCGCTTCAGGAACCATATAGGGCTCTTTCTTCTCATGATAGATTCCATCAGGAACAATAGAACCTACGTTAAGAGAAGAAAGAGAACCCGTATCAAATGGTTTATCAATAGAAATTGCACTAGGAACAACAGGACCTTGATGCTGCTGTATCAATTGCTGTAACAGATTCATTTTATCAATCGGTCTCTCACCAATTTTCGGAATAACCATCCCTAAGAGCTTACGACCATAGATCTCTTCACGCTTTTGGCGTTCTCTTTCTTCTTGAACTGTAGACCATGTTCTTCTAGCACGTTGTACTGTAGGTGGGAGATGTGCACTATGTTGTATTAAACCATCTGCTCCTATTCTAGACATTCTAACTAAAGGATGTTCACCTTGATCAGGAGGAATAAAAAAACGCGAAATGTTATCGAACCAAGAACTTTTTTCCATTTCTTTCTTTCCTATACACCAAATTTTTTGCCTAAAAATGCGCCAAAAGGCTTAGAAATATCAGGAACACCCATAAAACTTGTCGCAAGACCTGCTACTGTCGCAAAATTCTTCCAAGGGTTGTTGCCTTGCATCATAGAGGCTGTATTATTATTCGTCGTTGTGCCGTAATTGCCTGCAAAGCCATGCGCAGCATTCATCAACATGTTCAGTCTATTCCAACCGCTATTGTCTTGCTCCAGCCAACGTTCACGATTGGCATCAACAAGTCTTTGGTTGTAAGCATCAAGCA
>NZ_LR736392.1:0-934 GCF_902652675.1 Bartonella refiksaydamii | reverse complement strand
TAAGTTAGATACTGCCAAACCAATGGCTGCTGCTTGTCTTGCTTCTTTCCGGACATCTTCAACCGCATAACTTAACGTCTCAAACTTCATATCTGTATATGATTTAGACTCATCAACAGCATGATTTACCGTACTACTAACATGATCATCCATGTACTTTTTCGCATCATCAAGAACTACCTTCATCTGCTGTTCAGTATAATCATGCAATTGACTTCCATTGACTGCTTCCTTCGAACCACTTTCTATACGACCATCAGAGACATTGTCTATCAATACTGGATCACTTTCATTTCCACCTAACAACGTGATTTTATTGCTCTTATGTCCTTCACCATCTTGATCATACTTAACAACACCGTTCGTAACCGTACTTTCAATATTTTGTACTTGCTTATCAATATTACTTACTTGATTTTCAACTGCGGTAACCCTCTCATTCGTCTCAAAAAGCTGACCGCCATTCACAGCATCCTTCGAGCCCGCTGAAACTGTACCATCCGATACATGCGTAATCTTGCTGTCTTTACCTGCATGACCGGCAGTATAAGCTCCTTCTTCCTCATTCCAATTTAAACTGTTCGACGAAACATTTTTGGCTACAGTATTAATGCGGTCGTTGATACTTGACATACTGCCATTAACACCTTCAAAAGCAGACGCAACATTATCATAGACCTTCTTATCACCCGCGCTACCATCCAATTTAAATTGCGAAACTTGAAATGTTGGAGCGGTCCATGCACCATCTTTATACCCAGCACCTCCTCCAAAATACAATGCTAGCGTCTGGCTGAGCTGATAGAGCTGCGAACCATTAACTGCTTCCATCGAAACTGCTGAAAGCGCTCCATCTTTTACACCAGAAAGAGTCCGTGCAACACCATCACTATTTGCAATACTGATGCTTGTTCCATCTTTCTCACCACCAATC
>NZ_LR736391.1:0-969 GCF_902652675.1 Bartonella refiksaydamii | reverse complement strand
TTCCGCATACCATTCGTTATCTTCTCTTTTTTCCATGAGAATTTTTAGCGAGCCTTCCATGAATGACCAATGGGATAAATAGAGTTCATCCTCATTCGTCTTTTTTTCAACAGAGAATCTTCTTCTTTTTCCATCTCCAAAAACACCCACAATTTTGTTCTCGTCAAACTCGACATGAAATACAAAGTTCTCTTCAGGAAGGAGAAAAAAGGAAGCTCTTCCTCTTTCCCGAAAGTGTGAGAGTGGTTCGCATTCTCTATTCAGAAGAGTGTATTTCGTCATGACCTTTTTACTTTGATACCATCAACAAAGAAAGCTTTGTCTTCAGATAACAGAATCTTGTAGACTTCGACGTCGTTTTGTACCTTTCGATGCTCTTTCACAGTCACCGGGAAATCTTTTCCTTCCAAAACGTCTCCCTTTTTGAGCTCGAATGCATACACTTCTTTTCCGGACGAAAAGAATCTTGTGAATCTCGTCACATAGACGAAAAACTCTTTGTCTTGCACCTGGAAAACAATGTACTCGACCTCGAAATGTCTCTCTTTGACGATAGAAAATTTTGAAGCCCCCATATCTTCGAGGACGACGAGGTAGTTGCCTTTCGAGAGTTCGCAAAAATCTACATCTCCTTTGTTCGTCAAAACACACGACCACTTCCAAAACATGTCTTGTTAAAACCTTTGCATCAACTCAAGTTAACAAAGATGAACAAGAAACTTTTGAGACTTGCGTTCCAACTTGACTCTGAAGACGACGAGCAAAAGAAAAAGGCGGAAGTGGGTATTTCTTCCCTTGCCAAAAGCCCCATTCTACAAAATTCTGTGAGGCTCTCTTCTTTGGAGACTCTTTTCAAGACGAAAAGAGGTGACATCGGAAGCGACTGCCTTTGCGCCTCAAGGGACTCCCTCAACTTTCTGGCTGATAAGAGGGCAAAAAAAGAAGTTGACTTTCTTGTGCTGTCTGCAA
>NZ_LR736357.1:0-1865 GCF_902652675.1 Bartonella refiksaydamii | reverse complement strand
AAATTGGTACAAAACCTAGTGGCAAAATATACAAAACCTGCCGTCAAGCTACAGCTGGTAAGCTACAGTCAAGCTACACTTAAAAAAGATCATACAGAATCAATAAGTTATAGCACGATAAAAGTGCTGTGGCGGAGGGGGTGGGATTCGAACCCACGGTACAGTCTCCTGCACGCCGGTTTTCAAGACCGGTGCCTTAAACCGCTCGGCCACCCCTCCAAATTAAGTATGTCTTTTTGCAAAGTTCTTGCAAAAGGTCAATCATTTAAATGTTTTTTTTAACGTTTTTAATAAAATTTCTTGAATCTCCAATGCAAGCCTTTTCTAAGGTATAGTTTTTAAAAAATGTACAATTTTATTTTAGTCTGAACGAATCTTTCCGAAAGGAATACAAAATCTGGAAGCTTTTGGTATTTATGCCGTCAAAGCAGCCGTGGCTTTTGATATGACAGGTGATCAAATTGGTAAACGCTTTGCCAAATTGGCTGGCAACCCAGAATTATTAGGGCATGTTTTAGAGCTTGTGAAAGATCCAAAAGTCTTTAAAAGTGCTGTAGAGCGAGAGGCGGACAAACAAGCAATGGGTTCCATCGGTCCTCCATCAGGCAGTTTTAACTTTTGCGAAACCGTATCTTAGCTTTGAACATTACCATTGGTGAAGTACTGTTGCCCCTTGTAAACAATTTGATGGAAAGTGTTGGTAATTTTACCAATGAGCTTATGGCATGGAACAATGCCCATCCAACTTTAATAAATACTATTATTAAAACCATTGCCGCACTGATGACTTTTAATATTACTTTGCGTATGTTGTGCATTATCCTCTTTGCTAGTTTCTGCCTTGGTCGGCTTCAATTGATAGGCTCTTTTATCAAGCTTGGTGGTCTTAGGCAATTTGGTGAGGGTTAGCAGTTTCAAAGCGTTCGCTGGGAATAATGGCGACAAGACTTGCTGGGAGTGCACTGTGTCTCCTCCGACCGATGACTTTACTTGTGGTTACTTTGCGAGGAGGGGGTATAGTCTCAAGTACTGCATTCGTTACCTTTTTTTCTTGGATAGGGATAAAGTAGTTGGGGCTAGGTATTACCTCTGTTGTTGGTGCTGTTTTAAAGCCCGATAGAGGCTCTAATTGCCGCTCCAGCTTTTGTATGCCAGATAGAATCGAGTGTATTGCGTATATCTGTTTGTGTAATCTCTGAAACGGGTAGACAGCCTAATTTTGGTAAAATATGCAGTTTTAAATGTAAAACAAATTTCCATCTTTAGCATCATTCTTTAGTTCGGCTTTCCGACTTTCAGAAGTGTCTAGAGCAATGTCTTTTACATAATGGAGATTACGCATTGCCTCACGCTTTTGTTTATTGCGTTCTTTAATGGGGGCATGCCCTTCACGTAAAACAGAACGTCATTGGTTTGCACATTCACGGGCTTTTTTAAAGAAACATCTCTCAACACTTCCAAACTCATTCCGCGACGGGGACTTGTGAAAGGTATAACGATAAAGCCATTGAGCTCCACCATCTTTACGCTTATGAAGGAGCAAGCCGGCACCATCATTTTTGCTCCTTTCTTGTACAATTTTACCCACACGCCAGCCACGCTTGTAACATGCAAGCAAGTGATTTTGATTGATTCAACATACACAGATTTGAAATGAGAGAATCTTACGATATTCGGGAGTCTCATTCAAATTGAATAACTCTAAACTATCTTTACAAATCAATATATTATGCAGGATATTTGGGTGGATATTTATCTCCAGTCAGGCACTGGTGGAAATACGCGCTCGGCATATGGTGTTCCTATTACGACGAACCGTCTACAGACAGATCACGTATCAGATATGTTGCGTGTTAAGAAGGCTT
>NZ_LR736390.1:0-1000 GCF_902652675.1 Bartonella refiksaydamii | reverse complement strand
AAAGATAAAAATAAAGATTATACAACTGCGGGTGGTAAACACTCATTGGCTTTAGGGGCTGTTGCTAAAGCTATGGGGGCGGATACGAATGCTATTGGTCATAATGCATATGCACTTGGTCAGTATTCGATAGCTATAGGTACTAATGCAGAGACAAAAGAATTGGACAGCGTTGCTTTAGGTTCTAAGTCTGTAGCCAATACTGCTGCTGGCTCTGTTGGTTATAGCCCTTTAACAAATGCTGTCGCTGATGATTCAGGTTATGTATGGAAAAGTACATACGGAGCTGTTAGTGTTGGTGATATTGCTGAGTCAAAAAGTCGGCAAATTGTAGGTGTTGCAGCTGGTACTGAAGATACGGATGCAGTGAATATTGCACAGCTGAAAGAACTAAGAACATTTGCAGCAAAAGGCTGGAAGATATCTGTTGATAATAAAAATGCAACAGTTGTTAGCATAGACGACACGGTGGATTTTTCAGCTGGGAGTAACAATTTCACGATTACAAAAGGTAATAAAAACAATAATATGAAATTCGATCTAGCTAAGGACCTTGTGCTAGATAGCGTAAAAGCGGGAAGCGGTACCTTAGATGCCACAGGCTTAGTGATTAAAGATGGCCCCAAGATACTTACCACAGGTATTGAGGCTGGAAATAAAAAGATCACAGGAGTGGAAAAGGGTACTGGTGCCAATGATGCCGTTAATTTTTCACAGCTGGAGGAGATTAAAGAGCAAGTAGCATCCAGTAGCTTTGTAAAACAAGATGCAGAGACAAAACATATCACCATTGGTAAAGAGACAGAAGGTGATAAGATAGATATTGTAAACAATAAAGGCGAGAAAAGGGTTATTTCTGGTATAGCGAATGGAGCCATTTCTGATGCTTCAACTGAAGCAATGACAGGGTATCAATTGCATCAGTTTGGTAGCAATATAGCTGGCTATTTAGGTGGTGGTGCTAGCTTTAATGGGGGAACTTGGACTCCCCCTAGCTTTA
>NZ_LR736389.1:0-1010 GCF_902652675.1 Bartonella refiksaydamii | reverse complement strand
AGGTGAAATTTGTGGTGAGGAAAGTAACAACCTCTCCATACTTACAAAAATGAGGATCTCACGCTTGGTGCGGTAGGCTTGAAAAGTGATGGCGAGATACATCTTGCAGCAGATAAAGGAAAGGTCCAGTTTCTCACCAATAAAGATCAAGACTTTAAAGACACTTATCAGCGCAACGAAAACCTTTTGTGGTGGAGTGAGAGCGACAAAGGGTATTTGAAAGAGACCATCAAGCATGTGACCATAGAAGCCGGCGGTGGCATGAAGCTTGATGCGGGCAATGGCATTGTTGTTGAGTATGAGAAAACCGGTGATTTTGATAAGTCCCTTGAGCAATTAGCACGCTCCCCAGGGATGGCATGGATTAAGCAACTACGTGATGATCCCAATTTAGCCAAGCAAGTGGATTGGCAAGCAGTTCAAGCAGAGTTTAAAGACTGGAATTATAAAGCCCAAGGTCTGACAGAAGCTGGTGCGGCTCTCGTGGCATTGGCTGTCACAGCTGTCACGGCTGGTGCAGCCTCAGGTGCAGCCGGAGCTATTACGAGTGCTTTAGGGCTTGGCTCTAGCACCGCCATGAATGCGGCGGTGCAAGCTGGTGTGCAAGCGCTGATCAATAAAAGCGCCATAGCTCTTGTTAATAATCGCGGTGATATTGCCGCGGCATTGCATGAGCTTGGCTCTTCCAAGAATGTTCTCAGCATTGTCTCCTCGATGTTAACGGCGGGCTTAACCAGCCAAATTACCTCGATGGCGGGTGTTGGACAGTCTTTACCCAAAACGGCTCCTTTTGTCGATCGCATTACCCGTGAAGCAGAAAAGAACCTGATCAAAGCAGCCATTGGCACGAGCGTTCAAACGGCTCTTGAGGGTGGCTCTTTTGACAAGAACTTGCTCAACAATTTACGCACCGCCTTGTCTGATACGGTTGGCAAGACATTGGCGGAAGAAATCGGTACTGCCAAGGCTGAAGGCAAAATAGACACGGTTACCCAGATTGTTGCCCATGC
>NZ_LR736356.1:0-1890 GCF_902652675.1 Bartonella refiksaydamii | reverse complement strand
CCTGTGGAGAGGAAGGCTCTGGCCAATGTCCTGTGACTTTGGTGAAACCAGCCTCAAAGAAGCAGGAAATCAACCGTATATTTAATCAGAAATGATCATATTTACATAAGTTTGATAGAACGGACGCATAAACAGTATGATGCGATTGATGCCAACACTGTAGAACTAAAGGAACTTAAGAAATGAATATTAAACCACTTCGTACTGAAAGAGATTACCAAGAAGCTTTAGAAATTGTGTCTGCGATGTTTGACAATCAACCTAAAGAAAATACTCCAGAATTTGATCAAATGGAGGTTCTTGTGTTGTTGATTGAAGCGTATGAAGCAGAACACTATCCTGTTTCTCCTCCTCATCCTATTGAGGCTATTAAATTTAGAATGGAACAAATGAACTTAAGTGCTAAAGATCTCGTTCCTGCGATTGGTCATTTAAATCGCGTTTATGAAATCTTGAGTGGTAAAAGAAAACTAACACTGCGCATGATTAAAAACTTGCATCAACAATTTAATATTCCACTGGAAAGCTTAATAGCCTAGGCTTGTTCATCTTTCTCTTGCGGTCCTTTTATAAGCTCTACGGGTGCGTCTGTTTCTGCCATTTCAGTAGAAGACAAAGAAGCTTTTTCTTCATCAACTGTGGGAGGAGAGAATACTCCATCCTTATAAGTCCAGCCAATTTGCGCTTCACTTGAGGGAATTGCCTCACCATCAAAGGCATGGACATAATCTTCTGAAGCTACAATAATATTGGTTACCACACCATTTTCAACAACTGCATATTCCATCAAAAACTCCTATATAAAAAATCTCAACAAGATAGCTCCATTGCCACCGGCGCCGCCGGCTTTACTTCCATCCTTTCCAGGAAAATATCCGCCGCCACCACCACCGCCGCCGGCTTTGCTACCTTTCCCACCTGTACCCCCTTTATCACTACCACCGCCGTAACCACCCCGTCCATTGCCGGTGGCCGCACCACCGCCACCGCCGCCTCCACCAAAAACAGAGCTTCCGCCAAGATTGCTTCCACCAAATCCCCCTTTCCCTCCGGAGAAAACAAAACTACAACCGTCTCCAAACGTGTTTCCATTTTCCCCTCCATCACCACCTCTTCCATTATCACCCAATCCGCCCATACTATAGATGCATTCACCGCGACTACTACCCGCACCACCGATTCTGCCTTTGCTATTACCTCCACCACCCCCAGCGGCAAAGATAATTCCTTTAATAATTGTAGCACCACCACCATTACCAGCATTATTGTTACCGCCAATTCCTCCCTGTGCAATTTGGGCGATTCTTGAGTTTCTCAGCTGTGATCCCTTAATTTTAACACGTGCGTATTGACCACCGCCACCTCCACCTCCGCCATCGTTATTTCCACCATCACCTCCGCCGCCTCCACCTCCGCCCCACGCCCATATTTCAACATCTGTGTCATCGCTAAACCCCTCAGGCAATGGAATGGTACCGCTTTCTGTTATGAGGATTTCAACTGGTTTTTTGGTTAATGAAGTTATTAATTTATCTACTTCTGTTATCAATTTATCCACTTGCGCCTTCGTATAAACAGCTTCACCATCGATTTTCAGCGGTCCTTTCAAGGTGCTTCCTGTTGTGCTTAAATTTGTCACCACTTCACCATTATGGGTGAGACTGAGTGACGAATTGCCCAAAAGCTCTAAACCGCCACCCATGGTGACTTTGCTGGTAAATTTGTTGTAATTTTGCCATTCATTTGAGCTGGCTAAGCGCCCATAGCTTGTGAGATCTTTGTTGATCTTGGCTCGAAAATCGTCAAGCCCCACGATATCTTCTGTTTTATGTTGGTGTGCGCCTAACAGGGAGACAGCACTGCCAAAGGTGAAGTTATTGTTGCTTGATT
>NZ_LR736355.1:0-1995 GCF_902652675.1 Bartonella refiksaydamii | reverse complement strand
TCATAGAAAATGATTGCATACAACCTTTTGACTTTATTAGTTTTTTATATATAATACTTTTTCTGTTCCGAAAAGCGTTCTGAATTATGAGCCTCTTATAGACGAGATCAACAGAGAGAGATAAAAAATTATTGAAAGCCGCTTGCTGTAATGTATATCTTCGATACTAGGTGCCTAGAAAACACCTCAAATCGGTAGCGGATAGATTACGACACAATCTTTTCTCTGCAAATTTAAAAATTTTGACTCACTATATGCGCGTGGCATATAGTAGTTCTGTCGGGTGTAGCTATGCCATAAAATACCCTTATGGGAAAAGTGTAACGACGGATTAATCGCCGTGTTTGTTAGCGCCCGGCATTCTTTTTAGAGTGTCATTAACAAACATCTAACGATTAGGAGTTCACAATGAACACTCTTTAAAATATCAGAAAAAATTATTGAACAAGAAATTGTGCAAACGGTCAATGCGCGTGAGCTACACGCATTCATGGAAATAGGAAAACGTTTTGTTACTTGGATTACAGATCGTATTAATCAATATACATTTGAAGAAAGTAAAGACTTCATAAAAACACAAGATTTGCGGTTCCAAAAATTGGGAAGCGCAAAATCTAGAGCTGTTACAGCAATAGAATACCATCTCACTTTAGATATGGCAAAAGAGCTTTCAATGGTTGAACGCAATGAGAAAGGACGTCAAGCACGCCGTTATTTTATTGAATGTGAAAAGAAACTAAAAAGCCAATCTGTTGATTATGACCGTGATACACGCTTTGATGATTTTAACTATCTTCGCCAATATGTTTTGACAAATTATCCTAAAATCATGGGTATCATCTTTGGTCGTCTTTTGAAAATAGATGAACTCGAAAAAGAGCTTGATCATTATAAATTGGTTACAAAAGAAGCTAAGCGCGTTTTAGCAAGATCTGTCGTAAAAGCGGCTTAGATTTAAAAACGTAACCCCTCCCCGTTTTAAAAGTGGGGAGGTGGTTAAGCCGCGTTTTTGATTGTAATAACGACTTGCTTGCCAAGAACACTCAATGCTTGCTCTAGAGTTTGAAGCTTAGTTGGATAATTTGGATCAAGAATGCGTCTTGCTTCTGTTTCTTTTTTACCCAAACGATTAGCCAATTCTGTTTTTGTGATATTCGCTTCATTAAAGGCTTCTACCACTGCAAGTTTAAGAGCATTCCACGCATCTACCGTAACCTTTACAAGACCTTTATATTGCTGTGGTACTGGTAAAGGTAAACCGCGCATAGGATAGCTCCGTAATGCTAACCCTAAAGCTTCAACAGCATTCTCTAATGCCTCAGTTCTATTTTCTCCAGCTGTGATTGCTTCTGGTACATCTGGAAAGGTTACAATAAAACCACCATCTGGATCAGATTCCAGTTTTGCTTGATAAGTGTACTCCATGTTTAGGTCTCCTCGCCATAATCGAAATGCTTTTAAAACGAAAAATTTAAGCCATTGAGAGAATAACTCATACCCCCAACTGCTTTTTTATTATTTTCACGTAAAGTGGGGTCAATTCACCAGATTTTATAACGGTTATCTTGTCTCCAAAAGTTACCAAATAATGTGACCCTTTACCTGCATCAGGAGCTTCACTGTAATGAATGCCTCTTTTTCTGGCTTCTTTACGTAATTCTCTAAGCAGTGCTTCCCGTTTCATTTAGCCTCCCCTTTCTGCATAAAATGAATATCGCACAAAAAGGTTCGATAGTCAACAATAAATCGAACAAAAAAGTTTGATACAGACTCTTAATGAAAGGATATTTATTGAAAAGTTAAAAGCAGAAATAAGAAAGCCGTGACATGTTTTTTTGATGAATGATTTGTCAAATAATATTATAATTTAATACTTTAAAAAACTGTTATTAATTAACTGAAATAATTGAAAAAATATACAAATCATGCTAAGATTTTGCATGTATAAAGTGCAAATCTAATGGGGCTACAAATATGCTAAATAAAGTGACGTTA
>NZ_LR736388.1:0-1011 GCF_902652675.1 Bartonella refiksaydamii | reverse complement strand
AAGCCCTCAATGCTCTCGAGCGCGTATGCGAATGCGAGCTCTCCGAAACAGTGGTGACTGCCTCTGTTTGTCTCCGAACATACAAAGAAGAGCCTCTCCCGGAAGACCTCTCTGAACTGGGAGAATATAACGAGAGAAACTGCGCCGTCAAAAGAACCGTGACCCAGAAGCGTCTCTTGTGCAATCTGTTGGATGAAGAAGAGTTGAGAAACCCTCAAGTACAAATATTTTTACGATAAAATATTGAAAAGCGTCTGGAACATTTGCATTCTTTTTTTCACTCATGGATATCGTCCTCGGAGATAAGAACCTTTTGGGTTACGTGTTCTCGTTCCTCAAGCAGTCTGATTTCATCGCCCCGTCGATGGTTTCTCGCTTTTGGAGAAAACATATCCAGAAGAGAAAACGCAGTGACAACTGGAAGATTCATAGTGCCTTCAAAAACGCCATCGTCAAAGGACAAGATTCTCTCGTCTCTTTCCTCATTTGGAATAGAGCGATGAAAAAGTCTGGTTGGCCAATCAAGTGGGCAGCCAAGACAAACAATTCCCGACTTGTTCACGAGTTGTTTGCCTCTGGATACCCGATCACAAGCAACGCTTTTTTGCCCCCTTCGACACAAGGAAACATCGAAATGCTCGACCTTTTGCAAGAGCTTGGGAGATGTCGTGACCCCATTCTTCCTTTGATAAAAGCTGCAAAGAGTGGGCAACTTTCCGTCATTCAATGGTTTGAAGAAAACTACGAGCATACCAATTCGAGTTCGACGTGTAAAACTCTCGTTCCCAGGGCGATTAAGGCCCATCAGAACAAGCTTTTCGACTACCTCTTTGATGGGGCTGCCATGGATAGGCGTTCTGTCCTCACAATGTGTCTTTGCGCAAAAAATATGGAGCTTGCTGAGAGGTTTTGGAGAAACCAGGATAGGAAGACGATAGACCTGAGTGAGTGCGCCGCGAAAAACAACTTGGTCGCTCTCCGTTGGCTTTGCGATGTCAAGGGAGTCACCCC
>NZ_LR736354.1:0-2011 GCF_902652675.1 Bartonella refiksaydamii | reverse complement strand
CTTCAATCATCCTCATAATGACTTGATCAACATTATCGGCAACATTGGTTGTTTCTGTATTCAGTTTAAAATCAATGGGCTTTGGTGGCGTGATTTCCCATTCCTTGTACCAATCGACAATCACCGAGCCATCAGCATCAAGGACAACGCCTTGTATAGCGCCAAGTTGCATATTCTCCCATGTCAATTCGATTTCAGAAGCCAGTTTCTTTTGTTTTCTGGCAATATATTTCATTGCCGTCTCTAATTGGTCTTCTGTGCCAAATTCACGCCGGTTTTGGATTTCTTCTGATTTCACTGTATCACTTTTGGCAATCCGTGTTGTTTGAAAAAACCGAAGATTACGCCCCTCTCTGTCAGCTTCTGCCAAAGGTGCCCCGCGTTCACTGGTTTGAATAAGCGAAAATGTATTATCACGCCGTTCAATCCCAACCACTGTGGTACTGGTTTCAACTTCCTCAAAAAGATTAAGAGAGCTCACAAGACCAGGTTGAAACTCATAGTTTTCAATCGCTTTCATCATGGTAACGGCAGAGAAAGCATCATGCTTAAAAAAATTCATATCCATGTGCGCATCTCCTATCGCAATAGAATGTTGTTCTTGACTTCTAAAGACTGGATGGCTGCTTTCTTCTGCTCATCCGTGATGGCATCGGGCCATAGCAATTCAGAAGCTTTCACTGTACTCAAACGTGCTGTAATGACGGCGCGTTGTTCTGCTTCAGACGCATCAACAGTAGCAAAAGAAATCCCCGCAGGGATTTGACTGCCATCTGCTGCTGCTGGATCAAGAGGGACATAGTGTTCCGTTTTTGTCACCTTTCCCATCACGGTGCCCGCTTCAATGAATGCTCCTGATGCAAACACCACTTCTTCGTTTGATATGTTGGGGTCGTATGGACCAAGATAAGCGCCATTGCGCACGTCTTCATAAATAATATTCGTCATTTCACTGCCCTCCAAGCTGCTTCCCATTTTGCATGAATCTTTGCCTTGCTCGTCCCATCACTATGAGGGGTATAAGGCGAGACTTTTAAAGACGCGCTTTGAGAGCTAGCAGCCGCCAACACACACTGGCGTGCTTTTTCGATGCTCATACCGTTTTGAATAGCTTTTGCTGCGTCAAAAGAAACGCCTAGACGCTTTGCTTGCTTTTCAAGGGTTGTTAGTGCTTTGGCGCGCTTTCTTTCTTGTTCAAGCACGGCTTTCATGCTTTCGCGTTTGTCTTCATTGTCCTCATTGTCTTCGTCCTCATCTTCGTCGTCGAAGTCTTCGGCGTTTTTATTGATGTCGCTATCGTCTTCATCCTCTTCCTCGTCATGGATGATGTCGACAATCTTTTCCTCTTCATCTTCTTTAGCGCGGTATTGTGTGCGTGCCATGTGTTTTGTCCTTCTTCTGTTGTTGTTGGGTTTTGTGATATGGAATCCGTTAAGGTTTCCAAAGCTTGCGCAAGCGTGCCTTGCGCATCTGCTAATCCAAGCGTGAGAGCTTGGGTGCCTATAAAAGTTTCTGCTTTTGTGTCGCGAATTGCATCAGCATTCAGCGGTCTGTTTTGCGCCACCAAATCGACAAACATCTCGTAGAGCAGGGCGCAATCGGCTTGCATTTTTATCTGTGCTGTATCGCTCAAGGGTTCGTGAGAATTGCCATGAACTTTATGATCCCCTTCAAAAACAAAGGTCCATTTAAGCCCATGTTTTTCATCTGCACGGGACTGGTCAAGATGGGCGCAAACGACACCAATCGAGCCCACAATACCCGTGCGTGCAACCCATATTTGAGAAGCCGCACAAGCGATGGCATAAGCCGCTGAGCAGGCAACCTCATTGGCATGTGCCCAAATGGGTTTGCCATATTGTTTTGAGAGTGCTTGAAACTCTTCAATGAGATCAAACACACCACCAGCTTCTCCACCGCTACTATCAATATCAAGCAATATTGCGCGAACATCAGGTTGCCCAATCGCTTCACGAAAAGAGGCGCTCAAACCTTCATAAGAGGTTAGACC
>NZ_LR736353.1:0-2097 GCF_902652675.1 Bartonella refiksaydamii | reverse complement strand
TGTACACTTAACTCATTGATAAATAATGATTTCAGTGTGTACATTGTACAGTATGCGATTATTTTTAGATAAAAATTATTTTTATTCTTGACATTGTTGCGTCAATGTCTATTTTCGAATCAGGTGCCTGAAAACACCTTAAAACCATAAGCGGATGGATTACCGAAACAATCTTTTTCCGTGCATTGAAGGCTTTGACTCATTATATGCAACAAGTGTATAATGACCCCATCGGGTGTAGTTGCACTATACAATACCCTTGCGGGGAAAGTGTAACGACGGACTTATGGCCGTGTTTTCAGCGCCCGATACCTTTCAAAGGTGTCAATGAAAACATCTAACCATAAGGAGTTCACATGAACACTCTTATAGAGATTACGGAACAAATCATTGATCAGGAAATTGTTCAAACCGTTAACGCACGCGAATTACACGAGTTTTTGGAGATTACATCAAAGTTTGCAGACTGGATTAAAAATCGTATTAAAGAATGTAACTTTCGAGAAAATATAGACTTTATAGGTTTTTCTAAAAATTTAGAAAAAGGTGGGCGCCCAAGCATAGAATACTACATTACGTTAGACATGGCTAAACACCTTTCAATGATAGAGCGTAATGATAAAGGGCATGAAGCGCGTCAATACTTTATCAAATGCGAACGGCTTTTGAAACAAGTAGTAACACCACAAATTGATTACTCCAAACCGGAAGCATTGCTTGGTGTTTTGAATCACTTACAAAATCAAATCGAGCAAAAAGATCATACTATTGCTGAATTGACACCAAAAGCAAAAGCTTTGGATGGTTTAAAGCGCTCTGATGGTTTGTTCGGTCTTATTGAAGCAGCAAAGATGCTTGAAGTACGACCAAAGGACTTAACCGATTATTTGCGTAAACATGATTGGGTATATCGACGTGCTCCAGGGGCGCCTCTGTTACCTTATCAGGATAAGATCAAGAAAGGATTCATGGATTGCCCTGCGATTACCATTCAAAGACCGGATGGAACAGAAAAGGTACTCCCTTCAACAAAAATTACCTCCAGAGGATTGGCATGTTTGAGAGAGCAAATCCATGGAGGTGTGCAATGAATACCAGTATCGACTTTTTATGTGATTTATGGATGGCATTGTATCAGTTTTCTGATCGTGATGATGTTGAAGATAAGGCTTTTAATACTCTCATTGAAACCATGGATGCGATAGAAAAAGCTTTAATTTTAAAACTTCAAAATGAAACCCCAAATGCACTGAAAATTTTGGCAATGATTACAAATTTTGGAACTTTAAGACCTCCTCCGATTATGGAGCCTTTGTTGAAAGCTTACAATCCAGATTTAGAGCTCCCCATTAAAAAGGTTGCTTAACTCAAAGACACAACTCCCCTTCCCGTTCTCAAAAATGGGGAGGTGGTTGGTTTAGCTACCGCTTACTTTTTTTAAAGCTTCACTCATACGTGTGCGCCAATCTTTTCCTTGTTTTTTAAAAGAGGCAATAACATTTGAGTCAAGGCGTAGAGTAACCGCTTGTTTGGGAGATTCAACTGGTGGACGCCCACGTTTACGACGTTCTTCTGTTACATATTTAAAAAAGGAGGGTGGTAAAACATCTTTAGCTGGCTTTAGACGTGCAAGCTCTTCATCTGTTAGTGGTGGGGAATCCACAGCGTCCCAATCTTCTTTTGTGTAACGACATCCTTTTTTAAAGGTTTTTTTGATAATCATTGAAAACCTCTCTTTCTTTCTTATTGGCTTGACGAAAACTGATAATGGATATCGCTTCATTGCCAAGCCTTGCAAAAACAATAACTGTTGTGCCATCAGCAAAATGCCCGATAGCTTTCATGCGGTTTGAATGTGTTGCATCAATAAGAGCATGTTCCCAGTCAAAGTAAATAACATCAGCAAAATCAAGCTTATGTTTATCAATGTTTAAAGCTCTTTTTGGTTCATCCCACACTATCTTCATATATTTTATGTACACGAAAAATAAAACCTTGTCAATAATTAAAGTGTACAATAATTCGTATAAACCATTCAAAATGGAGAAACTATGAATAAGAAGCATCGTGAGGGCATATCGGTTCGTGCATTTGCGA
>NZ_LR736352.1:0-2154 GCF_902652675.1 Bartonella refiksaydamii | reverse complement strand
CCGCCGTCTTTGCTGCTTTGATCAACGCAACAAATGTTTCCCTTATCGTCTCTCTCGGATGCATGGGGGCTCCTTTTAGTTGATGCCATCTCTAAAAATGATTGACTAGGATTAATAATGATACTATTATTGGCTATGAACAATAAAGTTGAAAAAATAATCAGCTTGATGAAAGCATCACCAAAGAACATCAAGTTTTCAGATTTGTTGGCTGTGTGTGTATATTTTTTTGGAGAACCGCGGAACAATGGTACAAGCCACTTTGTTTTTAAAACGCCATGGCTTGGTGATCCCCGTGTGAATATTCAAAAAGATTCTGGAAACAAAGCAAAAGCCTATCAGGTCAAACAAGTCTTACAAGCGATAGAAAGGATGAAACATGAACAATAATCATTATACATATCGTGTTTTGTGGTCGCAAGAAGATGAGGAATATGTCGGATTGTGTGCAGAATTCCCATCCCTTTCATGGTTAGACGCTCAAGCAGAGAAAGCTTTAAAAGGTGTTATGGACCTCGTTTCGGAAGTTGTTGAGGACATGCAACATAACGGAGAAGAAGTTCCTGTGCCTTTGTCACATGGTAAATACAGTGGTAAGTTTCAATTAAGAATACCACCAGAGCTCCATAGAAAACTTGCAATACAAGCCGCTGAAAATGGTGTGAGTTTAAACAGATACATTTCTTCTAAACTGTAATTTTTCTCTTGATAAACATTCGTTTTTAACCACCTCCCCATTTTTGAGAACAGGGAGGGGAGTTGTGTTTTTAAAGTTAAGCAACCTTTTTAATGGGGCTCTCCAAACTTGGTTCGTAAGCTCGCAACAAAGAATCCATGCTATGCGGTAGTTCTGAATCTCCAAAATCTGTTAGAACTGTTAAGATTTTAAGTATATTGGGCACCTCATTTTGAAGTTTTAAAATCAAAGCTTTTTCCACTACGCTCATAGTATCAACCAAAGCACTACACTCTTTGTCGCTCATATTTTCATGTCTAGAAAACTGTGATAACGCCATCCACAAATCGCATAAGAAGTTAGTATCTATCTTCTTCATTGCACACCTCCATAGATTTGCTCTCTCAAACATGCCAAACCTTTTGGTGTGATTTTAGTTGAAGGAAGCACCTTATCTGTTCCATCCGGTCTTTGAATAGTGATAGCAGGACAATCCATGAATCCTTTCTTGATTTTATCTTGATAAGGTAACAGAGGCGCCCCTGGAGCCCGTCGATACACCCAATCATGTTTACGCAAGTAATCGGTTAAGTCCTTTGGTCGTACCTCTAACATCTTTGCTGCTTCAATCAGACCAAACAACCCATCAGAGCGTTTTAAACCATCCAAAGCTTCTGCTTTTGGTGCTAATTCGGCAATGGTGTTATCCTTTTGCTCGATTTGGCTTTGTAGATGTGTCAAAAAGCCAATCATTGCTTGTGGACTTGAATAGTCAATTTGCGGTGTAACAACTTTCTTTTCCAATTCTTGCCAGCGGTCAATGATTTTAGCCCGTAAGGCAGTGCTGTAACCTGAAACAAGGATTAAACATTCACGTTTGGGGAGGTGATAACAAGGGCGTGTTTTTCCTTGTTCATCAATATAACTGCTTAAAAACTTAGCCGGCTCAAATTTGAGCTCGCTAAATATTTGTTTAATGTTGCGCATAACATTTTTATGCTTCTTACTACATACCCCCGCAATTTCAATGCTAGACATAGTCTGAGTGGTAGCACCATTAGCAGCACTTCTTTTAATTTCTATAAGATTGTTCATAATGAACTCCTAGTTGTTAAACGTTTGTTAATGACACTCAAAAAAAGTGTCGGGCGCTAACAAACACGGCAACTAGCCCGTCGTTATGCTTTCCCCGTGAAGGTATTGTATAGCATAACCACACCCGACAAGATCATTATATGCGTATAACATATAACGAGTCAAAGCTTTTAAATCGCGGAAAAACAGTTATTTCGGCAACCAATCCGCCAGTTGTTTTAAGGTGTTTGTTAGGCACCTAGTTCAACGATAGACATATTATTGCCATATTGTCAAGAGGTGACTTCATATTTTTAAAAATCAATAAGCGCATCTTTACTTTAGTTCCCGCAAGATAAGTTTATACATACCGGATTCTGAGGCTTGGACATCTGTGACAATGA
>NZ_LR736351.1:0-2214 GCF_902652675.1 Bartonella refiksaydamii | reverse complement strand
GAAAGAAGCAAGACAAGCAGCAGCCATTGGTTTGGCAGTATCTAACTTACGTTACAATGATACACCTGGAAAGTTGAGTGTATCATTGGGTAGTGGTATATGGGTCAATCAAACTGCCTTTGCTATTGGTGCTGGTTATACATCTGAAGATGGCAACATCCGTTCTAATCTGTCTGTAACGAGTGCTGGAGGGCACTGGGGTGTAGGTGTAGGAATAAACTTCACACTAAATTAACAATAAAAACACAATAGTTTAATGACATTTGCGTTTGCCCTTGCTTTATCGAGTGAGGGCAAACCGTTTATGATAAAAATGTAAAATACGCGCCTACAGTAAAACACACAGCTACATTAGAAAATAAATATTCGGACAGAATTTAAGGATTTAAGAAAACTCTACTGAGGTTTGAGGTGTAAGAAACGATATCCCTGCTTACATAAAACATTCTTTTGAATGTTAAATCTTCCATTTTCGTTTTGCTCTTCTGTTATTTAGTTAGGTAAGAGTGCAGTCCTTATAGCGAAACACATTCCCATAAAGCTTAGCGAAGTATTTAGCAAAGCATAAAGGTTAAATTTTATAGAAGTCTATTGGATAGTTTTTTTGAAAAAATAACACACTAGAATCTATAATGATATCTTATCATGAAGAAGTTCATTTTTTTCTTGCTATAAACTTGCTATAAAAATGCATTAGGCTACAGCGATTACAGTGTAGCATTATTTTTAATAAAAGAACCTTTATTAAGAACTTCTTAGAGGGTGACGGATTTTTAGTTTACACATTATTAAGAAAATGCTGTTTTAAAATAAGGAAGCAATTTATCAGTAAAGGGAAGGTAGTGAATTTCTCATCTGAAAGATTTTAGTTAAGAAACTTAATTTCTGTCAAGAGGAATGCTTTTGATATTTAAAGTACGCAAGAACAAGCTTTTTTAATTAGTATAAAATTACAGGCGGTGAAGTTAATCTTTGTCAGATCGTAAATGTATTTTACATGTTTACTGTATGCGTTTATCGGTTTTAACATTTATTTCTAACTACAGGAAGCACATAAAGTCTAAGCGTAAAAGACTCGAAATGTCATCAATCTAACAAGTAGTAAGCGTAAATTTTAAATTCACAAAGATCTGAAATCAATTGGTGTTGAGTCAAACATTCTGTGGGGTATTTTGCATAAAAATATGGCTTTTTTGTGTTTTTAAGTTTTTAATATGTTTTTGTTACAGGGGATTATTATGAAAAAAGCATATGCCAAATTAGCGGGGGGCAAAAAGAGTTTTCTTCGTCCTTTTTATAAGGCATCTTTTGTTAAGATGCTTTCCTTATCCTCAATAGTTGCACTTTTGTCGAGTGTTTCTCCAGTGTATTCAAAAACGTTTGCTTCAAAAGAATCGTTTCTCATAAATACGAAAAGTCCTACTGTAGCTTTTCCACAAAGTGTTATCTCTATCTATGATGACTATAATGCCGATATTAGCGATCAGGAAAACTATGTAACAGCACTGAAAGTGGGGAGCATGCCGGCAGTGAATGCTGTTAGTGACTATGCTCATTTTCTGACCACGGCCTTTTCGGGGAAAAATAATGATAATGCTGTCGTAAATATTTTAACGGCATATGGAGACAGTCTACAAAAAAGCAGCTTCAGTGCTGAGAAGAAATATAAAAAGTTTCTCTTTCGTCCAAAGTCGTTTGTGGTTGATGGCTCTGCAAACCGGCTGCTTGCACAGAATGATGAGAATACAGGTGTTATTAATGTATCTGATTTTTCACGAAATGATCCCATCACTAGAATGACGCGTGATAGCAGCAGTTCAAGAAGTGTCATTTTTGGTGACGGGATTGATGAAAATTCTAATTTGAGTGTTGTTATTGGTAACAATGCAAAGGCAAGGTTATCCAATTCTTCTGAGTATTTGGGATGGGTTATCGCTATTGGTGATAAGGTGAAAGCTACTAGAGGTGCTGGTGTTGTTGTGGGTTCTCATGCATGGTTAGACTCACCGTATTCAGTTGCTATTGGTTATTACGCACAGGTGAGGAAAGGAGCGAAAGGTGGTATTGCTTTGGGCTACATGTCTCACGCTTTCGAGGAAGGTAGTATTGCAATAGGTTCGGAATTTAGTGGAGATTTAGATGATTATTATGATGAGGAGAAAGATAAAAATAAAGATTATACAACTGCGGGTGGTAAACACTCATTGGCTTTAG
>NZ_LR736350.1:0-2218 GCF_902652675.1 Bartonella refiksaydamii | reverse complement strand
GTTGTGCTGCCAACATTTGTACCAATGTCCCAGCCATAGAAAATCCAACAAGCACTGAGGGCACCTTAAAATATTTTTCAAGTTTCTCCGTAATAACAGGCAAAATTTCTATGGCAGAGTTATTAAGAAAAGGAGAATTACTAGGAAAAAGAGACTGTGTATCAAGTAGAGTAATTTGAAATCCTTTTGCTAAGCATAGCTTTGTAAACGAAGAACAAAAAACACCACGATCCCAAATTGGCATCACAGGAGAAAGAATAACAATATGAAGTCCCATTTATCTACACCCCGCCCCTCTTGTTTCAAAATATGAATTGTAGCAGAACTTCCCCACTGACTATAACTCATACAACACAAACATATCAAAACTTCCCTGCACATAAGCTTATCCCCCATAATAACCGCCGCAATAACTTATTGTATCAGCTATAAACTAAGCTACGACAAATTTTAAGCATGTTTGAGAAAATGAGTGTAAAAATTCACTCTCAGAGTCTGTCATTTTCATTTAAGCAAAATAACATCACAACATTTTCGCATGATCTTTTTTTATCATTTCACTTAATCTATTTCCAAACGCATAAAATAACGCGCTTTTCGAATATAAATTATAAACCCTAGCAGACAACAGACAGCCAACGAGACTGCCATCACCCGTGGACTGTGCCCAGAGATCTTTCCAATAACCGCAGCACTCAGTGCAGCACTCCCTAATTGTAAAGCTCCCATAACACCAGAAGCTGTCCCGGCAGCTTGCGGATGGGATGAAATTGCCAACGCCGTTCCTAACGGCAATAAAAACCCATTACCAAAAGTAAGAACAGCGATAGCTACAAAACTCGTTACAAGTGGCCATAGGCTTAGATACATTTGCAGAGCAAAGAGTATTCCCCCTATAACAAAAATAATATACCCACGCCATACAGTTCTTTCCATAGACTCTCGCTTAAAAAGCCACCGTGCTACGAAATTTCCCAAAATATAGGGTAGCGAAACACCAATATAACTATAACCAATATATATCGGTGACAAACCTAAGGTTGTGAGTAAAAAAGGCGATTCCACAATATACGCAAAATATGCCGCATACGAAAAACACGGAATAAGTGCATAAAAAATAAATTGTTTATTTCTGAAAACCGCGCCCCCCCCCTTTATAAATCCCGCAGGTGAAAAACGCTGCCGCCTTTGAAGAGGTAATGTTTCCGTTAATACAAAATAACAGAGCAAAATAGTCAAGGATATAAAAATGCTTAAAAAGATAAAAGTAGCGTGCCAATTGAAAGCTTGTAACAACAACCCTCCAATTAAAGGTGCAAGCGCTGGCGACATCCCAATGAAGGGGAAAACAATTAAATAAAGTTTCCCCGCTGCCTTTTTATCTAACAAATCATTGATAATAGCACGACTTAAAACAATTCCTGCACAAGCTCCAAGACCTTGTAAAAAACGTAATACAAGAAAAGCGTGAATATTATCCGTATAAAGCACACTAAGAGTAGTAAACAACCACAAAAATAAGCCAAAGAGAAGTGTTTTTTTACGCCCAAAACTATCACTCAGTGGTCCATAAATGAGCTGTCCAAGTGCCAATGCAAACAGAAAAATTGCTACCGCACTCTGAATTTGGGATTCTGTTACTTGGTAGTATTGACGCATCTCTCCAAGTGCCGGCAGAAAAATATCTGTAGAAATCAGACCTCCTGTTGATAAACATACGATAAGTATAATGAATGATAATGTATATTTATGTTGCATAAATAAAGACACACTTTTTAAATTAAAATATTAATACTTTTTACTTTAATAAGTAAATTAATTATTTGTTATTATAAATATATAAATGATTTGTTAATACAATTCTACTTTACTTGATAAGATTTAACTTTTTTATATTATTGATGCTACAAAATATTATCATTTACAGGCTCAGGATAAACTTTATATATAAATCACTTAATGCTCCATGATACGTCTTATAACCAACTTAAAAAGACTACAAGTCTCAACAGTAAAATTATACGTAAAAAAAATAAAAATAATGATCACAGGATTTTGCCTTTTATCTACAAATATAACCATCCATGCGTAACATTTAGCATATTTTCTTAAAGAAGTAAGAACATATATTTATGAAAAAGCATTCAGACAATTTCATAATTATTTTAAAAAAATTTGCACAAAACATTTTACACCTTAAGCTAGTTTTTCTTTAAAT
>NZ_LR736349.1:0-2349 GCF_902652675.1 Bartonella refiksaydamii | reverse complement strand
CTTAATTTTGCTCGTCTCATGGAGGCTATCAATAATAGCTTTACACATTTAAAACAGTGGATTTCAAAGAATTAATCTTTGAATTAATTGTTTCATGAATTTAAAGCTTCTAATAAACTGTATTTGATATGAACAGCTTCGAAATTTTAATCCTTTAAGGATGAAGAGGAAGTCAAATCTTTGTAAAACGACACAATTGATTGTCTTTTATAGATTAGAGTAGATAATGAAAACAAATTTAAGTGGCCGCGTAAGAAATACATCTTTACCAGAAAATCATGCTCTACTGCCTCTTTTTGAAGCAGTTGTAAATTCTATTCATTCCATTGAAGAAATAGGAAATGATTTTTCCTCACGCTACATTATAGTTTCAGTCATAAGATCGAAGCAAGCTTCACTACCACTTGAAAAAGATACTGAAAAACGAAACAAAACACAAATTATAGGTTTTAAAGTAATCGATAATGGTACAGGCTTTAATGATCATAATTTTAAATCATTTGAAACTTTAGACTCAGATCATAAAATAGAAAAAGGTTGCCATGGTATAGGACGACTTTTATGGCTTAAAGCTTTTGATAATATAAAAATCAGGAGTATTTATGAAACAGATAGAGGATTAAAAGGGTGTGAATTCTCATTCGACGCTGTTGAAGGTATAAAAGCATTACACGAATTTCAAGATAATTGTACGAAGAGAGAAACTGTTGTTGAGTTAACAGGTCTAAAACAAAAATATAAAAATCATATTCCTAAAAAACTACAGTCTATCGCTAAAGCACTCTTAGAACATTGTCTCTGGTATTTTGCAAGAACCGGTAGTTGTCCTTCTATAACTATTGAAGATGACTCAGAAAAGATATTATTGAATGATCTATATGAACAATGCATGCATGGGGCCGTTTTTAATGAAGAAATAAAAATAGGAGAGTATAACTTTTCTATTATGCATATTAAATTTAGATCCTTACCTTTAGAAAATCAGGCTTTATGTTTTTGTGCAGCCAACAGAGTTATCACAAAAGAAATATTATCTCATAACGTTCCTGGTATGCATGCAAAACTGCAAGATGATATAGGTGAATTTATCTACTCTTGCTACGTAAGCTCTCCTTTTTTGGATGAAAGAGTACGTGCTGAAAGAATAGGCTTTGATATTCAAGAAAATACTGAAGGATTACTAGAGAAGGTAGAGATATCATTTGATAAAATACGGAAAGCTGTAGTCCCTAGTATTCAAAAATACTTAAATAAAGAATTAAAGCAAAACATTCAAAACAGTAAGAAAATAATTGAAAAATTCGTAGCTGAAAAAGCACCACGTTACCGTACAGTTCTAAAACATTTAACTGAAAATGACTACATAGCTTCTCCCTCAAGCTCTGACCAAAGCTTAGAGCTTCTCCTTCATAAACATCTTACTAAATTAGAAGAAAAGGCTTTAAAAGAAGGTCATGATATTTTGCAAGCTGAACAAAACGCAAATTATGAAGAATACTTAAATAAAGTTAGCGCATATGTAGAAACTGTAAATGATCTTAATCGCTCTGATCTAATAGGTTATTTATGCCACAGAAAAGTTATCTTAGATCTTCTAGAAAAAGCTTTAAAGAAAAGCGATAAAGGCTACGCTAAAGAAAATGTTATTCACAAACTCATAATGCCAATGAAGTGTGATTCCAATGACATTTCTATGGATAATTGTAATTTATGGTTAATAGATGAAAAGTTAGTTTTTCATGATTATTTAGCTTCTGACATCTCATTGAAAGCAATGCCTATTACAGGTTCTACAGAAGATAAAAAACCTGATATATGTGCCCTAAATGTATACGACACCCCTATATACGACAATCCTATTTTAATATCAGACGAAGAGCCTATGAAATTGGCATCTCTTTTTATAATAGAAATTAAACGCCCAATGAGAGATGATGCACAATCGGGAGATAAAACAGATCCTATTAAACAAGTGTTTGATTATCTAGACGAAATTAGAAAAGGTAAAGTAAAAACATTCGATGGTCGTCCTATAAAAGACTCTCTTGATATACCTGGTTATTGTTATATTATCTGTGATTTAACTGATAGTATAAGGAAATGTTGCAAAAACTCGAATTTAAGAATAACAGGTGATAACATGGGGTATTTTGGATATAACGAGAATTATAAAGCTTATATAGAAGTGATTTCATTTGACAAGCTTGTAGATAATGCCAAGAAAAGACATCGATTATTTTTCGATAAGATGAATTTGCCAATAAAATGATTTCTCCCTCCCCACTTTTGAGGCAGGGAAAGAGAGATTATATCGTTATCTATCCGCTAATCGCTTAAGTGTTTCTTAGA
>NZ_LR736348.1:0-2488 GCF_902652675.1 Bartonella refiksaydamii | reverse complement strand
TTTGATGGGCGGTCCAGCTTTGCGCGTTAACTGAAGAAAAACGTGGACCGGTCACATAAGGGTGGCTCGAGACGTATCTTTGCTTTTCCTCATCAAAATCTCCAAGCTTTGCCAAGGAGACGGAATGATCAGCATCATCGGTTTTAATGACAAAGGCGGTGAGACGATCATCGGGGACAAGCAAAGGAACATCGTAGCGTGCCTGTGCCCAACCTAGCTTTGCGCCCTTCATAGAATAAAAACTTTGTGCTTGAATATCGGCGGTCGGATAGCCATTTTCTGTAGTGACCAAATCAATCACCAGATCATGGTTTTGATTACCGATTTTACAAAGATGAAAGTCAATTCCTGTGATTTGCCGTGTTTCATCGGGGGTAAAAACTTGCGCTTGTGGGTCCACTTTCGTCCATATCTTCACCGTGGTGGTGCGCCGCATTACTTTCACATCAATCGCGCCTTGACCGGTAAAAAGCCCCGTCGCAATGGTTCCACCTTTTCCCCGTGCCACCACGTTCTTTGTGCCAGCAGGAATGTTTTCAGGAATCTTAAAAGTGCCTTCAAGGGTACCTTTGGCGTTAGCAACAAGCTGGCAAAACATTCACACCATCAAAGCTAAGACTTTCCAAGATTTCGCTACTGCCAAAACCTTCAATTTTAAAGTGAAGGGTAATTTGTCTTAAGAAATCGATTTGTTTTTGAGTCTCATTGATGAGATCATCATGCACTTCTGTGTTACGGATAGTTCTCCCACGATTCCAGCCCATATTCAGTTGATTGGTAACACTCGAGAGCAAATCGGTGCGCTGTTCGTGCCAAAAATCTGTTGCGGGTTCAAGGGTTACTGTACTAGGCAGGGGTGCAAAATTTTGATAAGGATTGATTTTTTCGCAAGCCGTTGTCAACTCTTGCGCAATGATCACTTCATTTGTCCAGTCAAGCGTAACAGGTGCTTTTAAAGGAGCAGTATAGAATGTTGGGTCAATGGCAAGTTGTAAAATGCCATTGCCTACAGCGCCGGTTTGTTTAAAGCCTTCATCTCTATAACTGTCATCAAGAAAGGGATCAGCAAACATGCCTTTTTTGGCAACAGGCTCTTTAGAGTCCACATTGCTTTTAATGCGCTCTAACTGCATCAGTCGATCAAGCGAAAGTACGCGTTGAAAATAGCGCCACATCTCATCATAGGGGGCAACACGTGTGCCATCATTGACCACGAGAGGAGTATCAAGCCAATTGTTGGTGATCGTTGCAAGGGACAACACATCATCAGGGACACTGGGTGCCATGGGTTGGTCTGATGAAACCCCTTTGATATAAACCACATTGCCTTGTGTGTTCAGTCCTATACGGTCAATGCGGGGGAGTTTGTAAGTATAACTGACAATAATATCCCCACCATCAGCACCACCTGAGACGGTAATTTCCTGTGCTGTGACTTTATCTGCTTTTATGCTAGCGCGATAACGGTACGTGACTGTATAGCTACTTCCGGGGAGCGGTTCATCCCCCACGGGTGCCCAATCAATGGTGTCTCCGGTTTTTTTTAAATCCGTGCCTTCTTTAAATTCCTTGCTTCCTTGAACGACTTTAATAAACGCGGTGATGCTTTTATCAGGAACACCATCACGCCCTGAAGCAACCGCACCACGGGTGACGTTAACGGTTTTTTCTTTTGTCAACAAAAGAGAATGAATATCGGCAATGGGAGCGTAATAGGTTTTAAAGGTAAAACTTGTCTTGCCCTTTTGAAGCGCAAAAATATGCGTTTCGCTAGGAACAATGCTTGTCGAAAAATCTTCGCGTTCTTCATGGCGTAAAGCAGCAAGGCGTTTGCGTTTAAAACCATTAATATTGGCTTCCCCTTCTTGAATGCTAAACACTTGGCAGCCGTTATTTGGTCCCAATGCGCTCACACGGCAGCCACTCACGATATAATGCCCATGCGCACGGTCATAAGTGGCAATGGCTTGCATAGCTGGTTCAAGCAATGAGGGGGATTTTTGGTCAATCAGAACACCATCTTGCAAAATATAAACCGGAAAGAAAGTGCCTCTCTGCGCATCCTCTTTCAGTGCCCAAACAAGCTTTGCTGTTTCGCGTGCGGCACCAGGCTCTCCTTCTGCCAAGGTGCCAGGGACTTGCCCCAATAGCTCTGGATCATCCTCATGGGTTATCCATTTTTTTTGTAGCTTCACACCAATTTCCAAGCGCCCAATCATGGAAACATTGTTGAGTACAGCTTCAGAGACTGGAAAGATATCACCGGCAATATAGATCTTGCCATCCGTTAATGTGACGGTTTGTGTCTCTTTGTTGACAAAGGCATCGGCGCGTTCCACGCGGTCTCCTTCTTGTGCCACAAGACGCCCTAAACGGTTATGTCGCCCCCTTATGATGGTTTGAACCTCGTTGAGTTCACCAGCTTGAATAAAGGGACGCGTGCCATAAAAGACAACGCTTTGTTGTTCCTCTTTGCCGCGAGATCTGT
>NZ_LR736401.1:0-815 GCF_902652675.1 Bartonella refiksaydamii | reverse complement strand
AGGGAGTACCTATGGAGGCAATGAGTTCAGTGAAAAGGACATCAAAGCCCAAGGCACACAGGACTTTACGCCAACAGATCAAAAGTTTTTTGTTGCAGCTGATAAGGAAGTTACCCTTTATGCAACACGGGATAAAACAACCTCGGCTGGTGAGTGTGTTGTGATTGTGCAATTCGTGACAAATCATTGAGGGGATAAGATATGGCAGATTATTTACCACAGCCCTTGCAAGGGAGAAATCTTCATACCCAGCAGGTAAGCTTTTTGCGGCTTAATTTTAGCCATGAAGTTAAAGAGCAAGTGATGAAAATAGGCACTTTACCTTGTGGAGCCCTGATTACCTCGATTAAGGTTTTTGTCAAAACGGTTTTTACAGATGCCAAGTTACAGATTGGCAGCACTGCTGGAGGAAAAGAGTTTGGTGAACCTGATATTAAACAACAAGGTGTTCAAACGGTCACGATAAACAATCAAAAAGAGTTTGTACCTTCTGATAAAGAGGTCACTCTCTATGCGAAAGTAACGAAATCGGTTCAATCCGGTGAAGCAACGGTGGTTGTTGAGTTTGTGACTAATCACTGAAATTGGGGGGAGATATGTATTAACTCCCTCTCAGTTTATGAAGTAGAAGACTGTACAGAGAGTTGCAAATTAAGGGCAGATAAGACAGCGACTAAAGTAGAAAGTTTAGGGTCACCTGTTTTGCTTAAAGAGCGGTATAATCCACTGCGTTCGCGATTGGTTTCTTTTGCTAAGGCACTCATATTTTGAGCTCGCGCAACTATACCAAGGGCATCCGCTATATGAGCAGCATC
>NZ_LR736400.1:0-823 GCF_902652675.1 Bartonella refiksaydamii | reverse complement strand
CTCCTCTTCCTTTTGGATGGAGAGGAGAGAGAAGAACCTTTTGAGCCAATTCGAGACGAAGAAGAAATTTTTTCTCTTTCTCAAATTTTATCAGAAACAAAAGAAGAAAAAGTTTCAACTCTGAGCGATGTTCTTTCCGAACCTCTCGTGAAGATTCCAGAAGTCAATCCTTTCGAGATTATCGCAGAACTTTCGGAACTTTTGCAAGAATACATTATTGAGAACAACACATTGTCTCTTTTGGTGTCTCAAAAAGAAAAACCTTTGTGGTATAGAGAGTACAGAGGATGAAACTTGCAAATGCCGATTGTTTGTCTGTTCGGAAAGCGTGTGAGGAGAACGAATCTGTATCGGTCGAAGAAATGGACGCCGAACAATTTGCTTGGTTGGTAAAATATGGTGTGGATACCCCAGTCCATGTCGAGAAACTTTTGTGTTGTGTTGACCCGAGTCCTTTCATGAGGGGGTGTCCAAAAAGGGACAACATCTTTTTGAAGAAACCAGATGATGAATTTCTTTGTGCTGTGTTTGAGCCATACATAAATTTTTACTAAATTTATGCTTGTTCGAGAGTCAAAAAAGGAATACCTGTCCAGTATGCAGAAAGAGCCAGTAGGACAGTGAAAACAATGGCCACTATAACCATCAAACTCAGAGTTTTTACTCGCGTGTTATAAAACCATTTGTCGAGTGCTCTTCCGGCGACTTCAACCCAAAGACTCGAAACAAACCAAGCGGCAACAAAGAGCATAAAGACGACCACAGGCCGGAAGGTTATTTTTTGCGTCGGAGGCGTTTCTTGGATTGTGATGTTGACATTTTC
>NZ_LR736367.1:0-1340 GCF_902652675.1 Bartonella refiksaydamii | reverse complement strand
AACACCATCACTATTTGCAATACTGATGCTTGTTCCATCTTTCTCACCACCAATCATGATAACTTTTGTCTTCTCGTCTTGCTTAACTAGACTATCACCTTCCACTTTGCTAATCGCATTATTGACTTGATTGGTAATCTCATTGGTAACTTTGTCACCAAAACTTGTGAAAGCACTACTAACACCTGTAAAAGCTTCCGCAACACTCGCATAGCTCTTCTCACTTTCCTTACCATTTGCATCAAACGTTTTTACTGTAAATGTTGGAGCTGTCCATGTGCCTTCCTCATACCCAGCTCCGCCACCTAAATAACTAGCAACCTTATTATTCGTTTCAAAAAGCTGATTACCTGTAACTGCATCTGTAGAGGTTGATGAAAGATCTCCATTCGCAAGAAATGTGATCTTGCTGCTCGTCTTTGCATCTCCCTCACCATGCTTGGCTACAAAGGCATTATCCTCCTTGCTCCACGAAAGAGAATTTTGCGCTACACCTTCTGAAACTTCTTTAATACGCGCATTCACATTCTTGATATTATCATCAAGTCCTGTGAAGGCTGCTCCGACATCGTTAAAGGTAGCACTTGATACCAAACCATTTTCTTCAACCTTTGATAAGCTATAAGTTGGTCCTGTAAAAGTACCGTCTTTAAAAGACGCATTACCACCTAAAAATTTAGCAACATCCTCGTTGATTTTATTAACCTGCTTACCATTGATCGTATCATGTGATTCTGAAGAAATTGTACCATCAGCAACATTATGAAGTGCAACAGGAGACTTGTCTTTACCACCCAAAGTCACACTCTTGTAATTAGTAGTGCCATTCTCATCTTCATTCTTATCGTAATGAACAACTGCTGAATCTTCTGACTGAAGACTTTTAGAAAGATCATGCAAACTTTTTTCAAGTTGCCCCTTGTTGACAGCTTCATTATCGTTAACCGCTTCCTTTACACCAGAAAGTGTACGATTAGCACCTTCATTACTTGCAATAAAAATTTCTGTACCGTCTTTCTCACCACCAATCTTGATAATCTTTGATGTTTCATCTTGTTTAACAAGGCTATCACTGACAACATTGCTAATCTCATTGTTAATCTCTTTATGAACATTCGTGATAGAACTGCTAACACCTGCTATTGCATCCGCAACATTACTGTACTTTTCCTCCGCCGCATTCCCTTCAGCATCAAATGTTTTAACTATGAAACCTGGGGGTGTCCATTGACCATCCTTATACCCAGCACCACCACCTAAATAAGTGGCAACCTTACTATTCGTCTCAAAAAGCTGATTACCTGTAACTGCATCCGTTGAACCTTTAGTAATATTACCAT
>NZ_LR736366.1:0-1389 GCF_902652675.1 Bartonella refiksaydamii | reverse complement strand
TCATATTTTGAGCTCGCGCAACTATACCAAGGGCATCCGCTATATGAGCAGCATCGCCTGTTTTGAAGGCTTCATTTAAAAAGACTTCTTGAGATTCTGCTGTTGTGAGGTGTTTTTCAAAGTTAAAGGTTTTCAATTTCATTTTTAAGATCCTCTAAAAGAGATAAGGCTTTTTGAATATCACTGGATTGCGTGGATTTGTCACCACCACAAAGCAATATAATGATTTTATCGCCTTTTTTTGTGAAATAAACTCGATACCCAGCACCATAGTGGATACGTAATTCACCTATACCATTAAAAAACTTCGCATCACCCAAAAGCCCTGAACGAATTCTATGAAGTCTTGCAAGAATTATATTAGCAGCTTTTCTGTCTTTAAGTTTTTCTAACCAGTTATCGAATTCATCTGTTGTTTTTATTATCGCTACCATCAGTGCACTGTACTACACAAAATATATAATATCAATAGTAATAATTTTTACTGAAAGGTATTTTGATGACACGTCATTATATTCGGGTTAAGACCGGAGGACCAATACCTGTAAAGCGAGATGTTTGTCGTCATAAGAGAACACTTTCGCACCTTGTGTCGGTCATTCAAGATGAGATTGATGACATAGCGGATGAGTATGTTCATCAAATCCAAGAAAGTATTTTTGCAGCCATTCGTTTTTGTGAACGGGAGACCTTTTACTTTAACGAAAGCCGTGATGTGGTGTTTGAGACACGGGCGGGACAAGGTGTTTATGATGCAAGCACTACCAGCCATATCGAAAGTGCTGTTAAAATCAAAAACGTTTATCTGAGTTCTGATCAACATCACAAGCTTGCATTGGAGTGTAAGGACCATGTTTCTTTAGAGCCTTTGTTATCATCAGAGCAGCAAGGAACGCCGGTTTGTTACAGTTATTTTGATAGACAATTACATCTTTATCCCACACCGGATAGAGCCTATCAGATTCAACTCATTCTCTCTCCATTGCGTTTATCAGAGATAGAGAGTGTCGATGAGGAGCATCCATGGTTTGTCCATGCCTTTGATCTGATCAAAGCGCGTGCAAAGTATGAATTGTATAAGAATATCTTGAAAGAACCAGATTCTGCCGCGGCGGCTTACAATGACTTTAACGAACAGTTGCGAGAATTGCGTGCAGAGACATCAAAACGCCATAACGTGACCAGAATAGTGCCAACGGATTTCTAAGATGGTTTATTTTCCCATTGCTGATTACAGACCAGATGTTGCGGTTGTTAACAGCAACTTTACTGATAGGCTTGTGAATGTTTTACCGGCGGATGGTTTTTACATGCCCATGCCCAGTGCTACGGTAATTTCTGCTCCTTTGGGAGAGAAGCCATTGGGCATGATAGCGTTTAGGACAGGCA
>NZ_LR736399.1:0-823 GCF_902652675.1 Bartonella refiksaydamii | reverse complement strand
CTTTGAAGAAGAGTTTTCTGCCTCATGGGTTCCTATGGAGCGTTTTGGCAAGGCATGGTGAAGCGGCTATGGGATTAATGCGCACACACCCCTTTATTGTGGTCAAAGTGGGAAACAAACCTGTTCATGAGGTTTTTTACCAGCGTCTTTTAACGGCAACCATCACAGATCATGCCGGCAATGAAGCTGATAGCTTTGAAGCAGAGTTTGACGATAGTGGCAATGATTTAGAGGTTCCGCAAAGCAACAGTGCACTGCAAGTGATCTTTGGCTATGAGAACAGCATCAGTGCTTCTATGGGGCGTTTTGTTGTCGAATCGGTGATCAGTTCCGGTGGCAGTGAGGGAGAGATATTGCGCCTTTGTGGCAAAAGTGCTTCGATGCGTAAAGAACTCAAAGAACAAACAAGCGAACATTTTGACCACAAAACTGTTGGCGAGATTGTTGAGACATTAGCCAAACGCCATGGCTATCAAGCAAAGATTAGTCCTCAGTTCACTCAACAAACTTTGCCTTATGTGATTCGTACAGATCAATCGACTGTTGATTTTTTAACCCGCCTTGCCGACCGCATGCAGGCGCGGTTTTTAATCAAGGATAATAAGTTTTTATTTTTAAGCGGAGAGAATTTACCAGCCCTCGACATCCATAAACATGACTGTTCCAGCTGGGAATTTACCCTTGAGCCGCGCACGCAATATGGCAGCATTGAAGCTTTTTATTTTGACCGCTCAAAAGGGCAGCAATGCCAAGTCAAACATCAGACAGGTTTTAGCGGTCCCGTGCGGCGTTTACGGACTTGTTACACTTGTAAAGAAGAAGC
>NZ_LR736398.1:0-827 GCF_902652675.1 Bartonella refiksaydamii | reverse complement strand
ATGAACAGTGCCAGTGCCAATGATATGGGCATTCTTTTGTTGAACATCCTCACTGGAACCTTCCCCTTGACTAAAAGCAGCATTGCCCGTTGCCCCTGCACCGCCCGTGCCATAACCGTATCCAACATTCACTGAAGCAGTTTCACTCCTATTTTGTGTGCTTTGCGCATTTTGTGCACTTTCAAAGGTGATATGTTGCCCTGCTTCCAAGATGATATTTCCGCTCTGCTCATCATTGCTTTGCATCGGGTTTGTTCCAGCAATAATATCGGCTCCAACACCATGGATGCTGCCTTTGTGAGCATGCATGTTGACAGCGCGCCCTGCTTCTATGCTATCTGTTACCGCTGTGGAGACTTGAGAAGAGGCTTCTACCTTCTCTGTCTTAAAGCCCACGGTTACACTGCCAGAAGCATCAGCCATATTGGTAAGAGCATCCTTGGTGGAGCCTCCCAACCCTCCTAATGTGCTGCCCAGTGTTTTTGTTATATTGCCCCTTTCCCCTGTATTGCCACTCAGCCAATCAACAAAATTCCTGCCTTTGTTAAAGAGATGATTGATTTTGATCGCGGTAAGGAGAGTGTTACCAATTGTGTTATTTCCATCCTTATTATTCATGCCGTCTGCTGCATCTTTCATGCCTTGTACCGTGCCAAGGACACCTACATTGACAGTGGTTGTTACCCCAGCAAAAGACTTTTCATGTGTCTCTTTTCCGTTGGAAATATTGTAGCTTTCTGACAGCGTGATATTATTTCCAGCATCAATGTTCACATCACGATTTGCCAAAACATTTGTCGCTTGCAAGTTCACATCATGATCCGCAT
>NZ_LR736365.1:0-1542 GCF_902652675.1 Bartonella refiksaydamii | reverse complement strand
GGTACAAAACAGATATCTATTTTTTTGGACCGGCTGATAACGCTGTATCGGTAGCGAATGCAATATATTTCGTAAGCGATGGCAAGAAATATCATATTTACTTACAAAACCATCTATTTGACCCCATTGGTATAAGCATTGGTCACAATCCACCTACTTTTTATAAGGTACCCTTGAAGTTCCCCTATGTATTATTTCCACCAGCAATTCCAATGAGAGAGGTAGGGGGAGCACTATTAGGCTCTTACCCTAGTACCCATAGTTGTTATGGTAATGCGGGGAAAAAATGTCAAGATGCTTATGGAACACCTCGTACTGTAGCAATTTATTCACCTTATGCAATTTTAGATAATTTAGGTTTAGGTTACTTATGGATAAAAAAATGAATACATTGTTTAAATTATTGAGTGGGCTTATTCTGTTAAGTCTCGCTGGATGTGAGGGTTTTTTTGCTCCTCCTCCAGGGGAAGTATACGGGTGGTTGAAGCCGGGAGCAGACTTTACTGAGGTAGGAAAAGCACTGTTAGAATGTGGAATGCCGAGTCTTATTGATCTTGATTCAGAAAATAGAAATCTCAGTTTAAATCAAATGGCATCCATTGATGCTTGTATGGTCCAAGCAGGATTCCGGGATAGATATGGCGGCCCATATTGGTGCTATAATTATAAAAACCTTCCTATTTGTCAGCCTGGCGCTGTCATTCCACAACGAAGTGTCAAGAAGCGCTTAAATAGCCCGTTTTGTAAACAGTATAAAAATAGTCGCAAATGCCAGCCTTAAGTTTTTCTGTTTGTGATGATCAACAATCCCCTTTTTGCTTTTGCTTGGAATAGCGGGATTGTTCCCTCAATCCACCATCTCAATATTGTTCACCATTGTTTTAAGCAGCGATGACAGAAAATATCAACAGGCTTATGAGCTGTTTTATCGTAAATAAATCCATTGAAAGAGGGGAAAATGAAAAAAAATTAAAACTATTGAGCTGCATGGTTCTGTTAAGTACAGCTGGATGTGTTAACTCAATTCCATCACTTTCTCCAGCATTATGGAGAAATAAAATACTTTTAGAATGTGGAGTACCGGACCTTAATAAGGTTGTGGCACTAGATTTGAATCAATTTGCTAGTATTGAAATTTGTATGGGACAATCAGGTTTTCGTCCTAGCTTTACAATACAAGAATGGTGTGAGAACCATAAATCGGATAATCTTCCCATATGTCGTCCTGGTGCTGTCATGCCTCAACGAAGTGTTGAGAGACGCTTAAATAGCCCTTATTGTAAAAAATATAAAAATGCACTTGAATGCCAGCCTTAAGTTTTGTTTGTGATGATCAACAATCCGCCATCCTTGCCTTCGTTTGGAATGGCGGGATTGTTTTCTCAATCCAACATCTCAATATTGTATATAAAGCAATATGGCGTAGAATGTACTTAGTAATCCTATAACTAGGTTGCGATACAGGACGGATTTTGTTATCTCCAGGTTGATGAGCTTGAGAAAGCCTTGTCCGTCCTTACGTGACAAGGTTTTCTTTTTATG
>NZ_LR736364.1:0-1588 GCF_902652675.1 Bartonella refiksaydamii | reverse complement strand
CCTTGCAACAGCTATCTGGAATGAGAATCCAACAAAGCGGACACAACAATTTTTAGCACCGGATGGACAACGGCGGACAAAGATCAAACAAGCCTCCACAGACGGAGCCAATGAATACAAGATAAAACTGGAGCGAATGCAAGTTACGCTCGAAAGCGAAAAGATTGCTCTTGAACGACTACGCGAAACAACCGTTGATCGAGAAGAAATGAAAAAGGCAGCACGTGAGTTTGGCAGAGCACATCGTGATGCCATGTTGAATTTTCCTCATCGTTTTGGTGCAAGCATTGCCGCACAAGTTGGATGTGATGCTGCTAGCCTTATTGGTGCCATTGATTATTTCATGAGAACAGCTTTGCTTGAGGCGGTTACCATTCCCGTGCCTTTTCATGACCCTCATTCTCCAGAGTTAGAGAACTTGCAAGAAATGAATAATGGATGACAATGCCGTCGAAGAATTTTTCGCCAATGCCAATGATGCACGACAACCAGACCCACCGTATACGGTTTCGCAATGGGCGGATAAAAATCGATACCTTAGCACCGTAGCAAGTGCTGAGCCTGGGCTTTGGAGAACAAAGCGCACCCCTTATTTGCGCGAAATCATGGATAACCTTTCCTCTCACAAACCAATTGAGACAACTATTGTCATGAAAGGGGCGCAGGTTGGAATGTCAGAAGCAGGATTGAACTTCTGCGGTTATGCTATTCATTACAGTCCGGGACCCGCCCTTTATGTCATGCCAACGGTTGAGACAGCGAAGAAATTATCAAAGACGCGTCTTGACCCAATGATTATGGCAAGCCCCGCTTTAAGTGAACGCATTGCCCCAGCGCGGGCACGCGACAGCGGCAATACAATGTTTTCGAAAGAGTTTGATGGTGGGGCATTGATGCTTACAGGAGCAAACAGTGCTGCTGGTTTGCGTTCCATGCCTATTCGTTATCTGATTTTAGATGAGGTGGATGCCTATCCTCTCAGTGTGGATAACGAAGGTGATCCGGTAATGATTGCCGAAAAGCGGACCTCAACCTTTGTACAGAGAAAGATTTTTAAATTGTCCACGCCAACCCACCGTGACACAAGCCGTATCGCCAAGGATTTCGTGCTTGGAGATCAGAGATATTACAATGTTCCTTGTGACGTGTGTGGTGTTCTACAGCCCATTGTCTGGTCGCAAATCAAGTGGCCGAAAGGCGCCCCTGAAAAAGCTGTTTTTGTTTGTGCCCATTGTGGTCATGAACATGCCGAGCATAGAAAAACAGATCTCATGTGTGAAGAAAGAGGAGCATGTTGGGTACCAACCAGTGAATCAAGTAGACCGAATTTGCGTTCTTATCATATTTCGGCACTTTATTCGCCTTGGCTTACTTGGGGGGAGTGCGCAAGAGAGTTTTTAGATGCGAAAAATGATCCGGCGCTTTTACAGCCTTTTGTTAATACAGTGCTTGGAGAGCCATGGGAGGACAGAACCGGCGAAGTTGTTGACCCTGATAGCCTCTATGCAAAACGTGAAGATTATCCCCTTGCACCAGAACAAGCCGTGTTGTTGACAGCGGGCATTGATGTGCAAAATGACCGCTTAGA
>NZ_LR736363.1:0-1606 GCF_902652675.1 Bartonella refiksaydamii | reverse complement strand
AAGAGCGCAGATCGCAAAAGATTAGCACTAGAAGCGATAAAAAAGCTCCAAAAAAGTTAGGGATTGAGGAAAAAAACATAATAAAATCAATAATCACTAAATCCCTTACTTTCAAAATAAGACATTGATTTAATTCTTCCTCATATCCCTCTTTATGAACTTGAAAACATAAATTCACTGTTTACATTCATTTTTGTAACTTGCTAGCTTTTCTTTTATATAGTTGGCATAGAATGCGTCTTTATTATGAAAGGATTAATTTATGCTCCTAGAGAATTTTTTGAAAATAATATCTCTTTGTATTCACAAGATAACAGTGTTATAATTGCGCTTTATAAATGACTGAACGCTCATACCACTACCATCAAAATAACTGCAGTACTTCAACGGGGAGTTATTGATGTCAAATAAAATTATTCTAAAAATCCATCAAAACTTTCACAAAAAATAAACTAACCCTCCCCTTGTTCGAGAGAAAGCGATATTTTTGCCGTTTTTAACTGATTGCTCTCAGTTATTTTTTTACTGTTAACAATCAACGTACTGCGCTCTATAAGACCTGTAAAAAAACTCACTCTTGGTTTTCTATTATATAGAAACAGTTTCTTATAATTTTACATTTGTAAAATTCACTTCTTGTGTGAATAAATTATCTCTATAGCGTGTTGTATAAAATTTCTTATTCATTGCCTCTTCATTTTAACTTTGAAAATACCACACCAAAATTTATGAAAAAATAATTCTACTAAACCTTCTACACAGTCTATCGTTGTAAAGAATTGAGTGCTGTACTTAACCCTTTAAATGGTACAATAAAAGAAAATATCTTTCCCTCTTTAATCTTATAGGAAATACGCACTTTTTTGTCTTGCTCTATCTGTTCACTAAGGACTGCTCCTATAGGCGATTGAGCTAAACAGACCGTTTCATTGCACTGCGTATAATGAATGAGGAGAGGCTTTTTAACACCTTCCAAAAACATTCGAAGTGGAACATTTGTATCAGTATTTGGCAATGTTCGAAAAAGCATTACTGCTTGACCATTTTTCGTAGAAACAAGAGACCAACTAAAAATAGTATTATCTTCCTGATCATGAACAGTCTGAGTCACATTACATATGCCTTGCTTACGCTTTTGTTTTTCATCCTCTTTTTCATCGCAAATCAAAGTCCAATTATAAAATTGCATAATGATCCGACGTGTTTCACCAAGTTCTCCCTTAGGAATAGATAAATGCGGTGGATGTATCGTATAAATATTACTATTCTCATTGGCGAGGCTTACGCCCCTGCCTATGAAGGCTAGGGCGAATAAAATTACCAAAATATTTTTCTTTTTTATAATGATATTAGTTTTTTGTATTATCATCTCAACCTCAGAGTAATCCCTGCACCTACACCCCAGTGCCCTCCAGCACTCGTTACAGATACATTAGAACGGATGTTACCATCTTCAGATGTATAACCAGCACCAATAGCAAAGGCAGATTGACTACGCCATACACCACTACCAAACGAAACGCTTAAAGAGCCAGGCGTATCATAGTAACGTAAGTTAGATACTGCCAAACCAATGGCTGCTGCTTGTCTTGCTTCTTTCCGGACA
>NZ_LR736362.1:0-1635 GCF_902652675.1 Bartonella refiksaydamii | reverse complement strand
TTTTAAAAAAATTTGCACAAAACATTTTACACCTTAAGCTAGTTTTTCTTTAAATTTGCGATACAAAAGAGGAAGTTATTTATAAAAATGACCAGTAACATGTTTTCGTGAAAAAAAATATTTTCAAATTTCATCGTGAGGAGCTAACAAAACAAGTTGCCCACAGCATTTCACAAAACAACCTTTTGATACAAAGATATCCCTTCTGCTTGCTTTATTTTGCATAGAGCATCACTCTCATCATCAACGTAAACCCTCCATAAATTAGCACTCGATGCGTATTCCACAAAAAGCCTCCCACCACCATAATCTCAGTATACATCTCCAGAATAGTAATCCATACGCATCCCTATAATGATCATTCATAAATCATGATCTACTGTCACTATTTCCCCTCCATTTTCACGCATATTTGCCCATTTGGAACATAATGGTTCAGAAAGCATTGTATCTCCAGCATCATTCAAGGAGATAAACACATGGAAACTCGCATTCCTGAAGACACACCTTTCGATACCCATTTTTTAGGAGAAACATCCATAGAAACGGAGTATCCCTTTTTCCACACATCCATTTCATGGTCGGCAATCTTTGCTGGGGTGGTGACAGCACTGGCAACATCAATCTGCTTGTCTTTTCTGATCACAGCTTTAGGCTTCAGTCAAATGGACTTCACCTCAACAGCACCTTTTGAAGGCACCTTTCTCTCCCTTGGAATTGGATCACTCGTTGTTATGCTTATCAGCATTGCTTTGGGAGGTTTTGTGGCTGGACATTTTGCAGAGTCTTCAGGCGCACTTCACGGCTTTTTAACTTGGGCTCTCTTAACACTTCTTATGACAATCCAAGCCATCTGGTTGGTCTCAAATGCTGCAAGCTTAAGCGCTAAAGCCGCTATCGAAAACACTTCCATGATCCAACAATCCGTTGACAACCTCAAAACAAATCCTTCTCCCCTGTTTACAAAATTAAACGGCGAAAGTGTTGAGAACTTTTTGACAAAGAAAAAGGACAATGGCGTCGATTTTGACAAACTGCGCAATGAATTACGTACACTTCTCAATAAAAGTGACATTCCTGCCCTCAATCCGGAACACTTGAAGCAGTCCTATCAGGAAGCTCTCAAAGATATCGGTTCCACAATAACAGCTTTCAAAAACGACCCTTCTCACTATCGCACATATCTGAAAGATCTCAGTGAACGTCTTTCTGATCGCATCCAAACCATTACCACAAAGTTTGATCAAAGCGATATCATCAACAACCTTATGAACAACGGCATGACACGTGCAGATGCACAAACAAACGCCAACCGCGCAGTTTATGTTTATCAAACGGCAGAAGCAAAAACCGAAGAAGCACTTAAAGCCCTTGAAGAGCAGGCTAAAACACTGTCTCACAAGCTAGACACATCCATAAAGGATGCGCGTCACATGGGAAATAAAGCCGCCAAAACAGCATCGCATATGGGCTGGTGGGGCTTTTTAGGAGGCTTGATTGGTGCCATGATTTCCAGTGTCTGTGGCTATTATGGCTACAGAAACCGTAAAGACTCTTTTATGCCTTAAAAACTTTTGCCCCATAAAGCATAAAACCTATAAAAAGCTGTACTATCCCTACAGCTTTTTTTGTAAA
>NZ_LR736361.1:0-1644 GCF_902652675.1 Bartonella refiksaydamii | reverse complement strand
CATTCAACAGCTTGCACATCATAACCCATGACACCACGGCGAAAATCAGAGCGCAAACTTTTGGAAAGGTCGGTAATTGCTTCAATGGCTTCCAGCTGTGTTCGTTCAGGCAACTGATCAAAGTAGAGTTGAAAGGCATTCCACCATGCACGCCCCGTCCATGCGGGTACAAAACGTGCTGTAATCTGAAGCCATTCAAGCCCCAACTCTATTGCCGCAAGAGAGCCGCGCAAGCGCTGCCATTGAAGCCCTTGATCAATGAGATCATAAAGATTGGGAACATAAGGTGTAAGCTCCCCAAGTCCGTATTCTTCAATCAACCACGGCAAAAAGCGAGGAGGACGTGAGATCAGTTTCGAGCGGGAAATCCCCAAAACAGAACCATCAACATCTTGATGAAAATCGCAAGCATCGGCAAGGCGCTTTTCGAATTCTGTTGCATGTGTGGGGAGTAAGGCGCCAACCATTAGCGCGCACGCCCTTTGAAGTTTAAGGTGATTTTTCCAATCGCTAAAACTTCTTCATCACAAACCGCACTGTCCCTTGTTGGTGCAATGGCAATCACTTTCTGGACACCAGGAACCATCAATTTTGAAATCCACCACGACAAGCTTAATTCCCGACCAATGGCTTGTTCTTGTCTCCACGACGCTCTTAAATTTGCTTCCATTGTCGTGAGAATTTTCAAAGATGTTTCAGGCAAAAGCCAAACATCTGCTTCTAAATCTATCACTTTTTTGACAGCAGCGTGCACAATGATTGTATCATTGGTCATGATGATATTCTTTTTGTGAAGTGCTTGTGAGACTGTTTGTAAGAGATCTTCAGAGGCTGTTCCTTCTTCATTGTTGCCAAAAAGAGCAACATAGATGGTTGGGTCTTTGCCTTTCCGGTAAATAATCGCATCCTTAACACGACTATCGCTTGAGAGAGCTATGAGCTTGTAATAGGGCTCTGTCCCGCTGCCCTTGCCACCACGCGCATGAAGTTGAATGCGTTCACGATACCTCTCGTCACTTTCACCATCCATGCGGGCAAGACCATGCCAATTTCCCAAAGCATCAAGAGATTCACCAGTTGCAAAATCAAGAATGTTGTTGCGTGCCGCTTCGTTAATACGCTGTCTTAAAAGCAACTCTCGATAGCTAAAAGCTTCAATGACTTTTACGGATGGATCACTTTCGAGAATGGTATATTCAGGCAAAAGCTCTTTTAAATGGGCAAGAGCAGCAGCGCGTATTTCCTCAAAAGAAAGTTCTGTGATGATTTCTGGTTTGGCAAGCATTCCATTCATTTTATTAGTAATCCTTCCATGGTGATGGGCTTGCCGGATGGCAAATAAATACCTTCAAAGGATAAGGAAACTTGTCCAGCATCAACCATTTTAAAATCAATTTTTTTCAATTTAAAACGCGGTTCCCACTTGTCTAACGCCTCAGCAACAGCAGAATAAAGGGCAACGGCAAAAGCATTATTCACTGGTGCATCAATCAGTTCGGCAATGCGTGAACCATAATCACGCCGCATCACACGTGAGCCAATGCGTGTTGATAAAATATCAAGGATTGATTGACGCAAATGATCAATGTCGGTCAATGACTTTCCTGTTGTGCGGTCCATTCCACTGTTCAATGGGGACCTCCT
>NZ_LR736360.1:0-1672 GCF_902652675.1 Bartonella refiksaydamii | reverse complement strand
GCCTTCAAAGACGCCTTCAACAAATCTAAAATCCCATGAAGCGGCGCATGCACAAAACGGTCTCCCGAATACAAAACGACCCGTATTTGGGACGGGTCGCTAAGCTCTGATATCGCAAACGGTTTTAATGACATTTCAACTCCTCATGTCTTAATTCCAAAGACTACAGACACATTAATCGGACGCGTTTCCTCACCTCCAACGCTTTCTGCTAGAAGATGATGTTCATGATCAACTGTGTCGTTTATTCCATGTTTGATCGGGGTGGAGTGATATAAAAAGTTCGCAAAAGGACTCCTGATAAACCAAGGTAAGCGGGCTGGTTTATCCTCTTGTGTAAACCAAAAAGGCTTTGTCTCTTCCGTAACTGTGTAAAATTCTTCTTTACATTCCTTCAAGCCATTACCGCTTAATCCAACACACTCCTCATCAACATACCTTTTCCTTCTTTGCAAAGTTCTCTCAACAGGAGATAAATCACGCTTCTTGCGTGAGGAAAGACGCTCTGATGACGCTGGACCAATAAAATGATCATGTGCTTTCAAAGAATATCCTTGTACAGTGGCAAAAGAACGCCATGGGTCAATATTGCGTTCATAATCAACGCCGCGTAAAAACATCCCCCGCAAATCCGGTATGTTAAAGGTCGTGACACCGTCTCCTTCTCCCCAAACCGTCCCTATCGTTTCAAACAGTATGCTATAAACACTGCGTGAATACGCTTTCCCATCACATAATAACCAACCATCCGGCAAGCGTTCCATAGCAAAGGGACCTATCAAACCTGACGGTAAGCGTTTTAAGGAAGAAACTCTTCCTCTTGTCGGATTAAGAAGTTGCCATCCTGTAATTTCTTCATCATACACAAGGCTATACAGACAACCATCTTGTATCTCATCTCCAGACAAAAGCGATAAACCACTTTCTGTCGCTTTATAAACCGGCTTGCCATCTAAAGCATTTAAGACAATCGTGGTCGCTCCAACATTCTTACCCTTAGCCATAAAGCGCAAAACGATACCATTCTTATATTCCAAAAATGGAGAATGACTTTCAAGCCTTATCACACTCGTTTGTTGTGTGCTATCAACTGTCACTATCCCTTCGAGCACTCCACCCATGTCTGACAAGTATTCTCTCATCCTTTGCATCATAAAACGTGCACTATTGTTTACTGTATTGGGTGCTTGACCTTCAGACCAATTGATAAGACTATCAGCACTGCCATTCTCAGATGCCGTTAAAGACCAGTCATAAATCGTTGACATCTCAATCTCACGTCTTGATCGCAAAAACTACTGAAACATTAATCGGGCGGGTCTCACCCGCTCCAGATCTTTCCAACACAACATCATGCATATGAAGATGAGAATGCGGAAAGGCTAGCTTATGGTGAACACGAATATCCTCTTCCCTCACACCCAAACGTTCGGCAAGTTTAGATCTTTGCTGTTTATTAAGCTCGTAACCCCATAGGATAGTGATATCCCCATACCAGCTTTCCGAATCCCCTTCACTATTCAAAATAGAAAATGTCTGACCACCATGGTCATGCTTTCTCATAGCATCATTTTGTAAAGTGCCAAGATAACGCCATGGGTCAATATTGCGTTCATCATCAACGCCGCGCAAAAACATTCCACGTAAATCAGGAACATTAAACTTGGTCGAA
>NZ_LR736359.1:0-1746 GCF_902652675.1 Bartonella refiksaydamii | reverse complement strand
CTCTGATTTCGTCCTTGAGACCATTTGGTACTGAAATATTGAGATTTGTAATGGTTACACGGGCGTCTACTTCAACGGGTTTGTGAACCGTAATAGGCTTTGGAGTTTTAAAGGCACCCGCTTTTGCATTTGTTGCCTGCATTTGTCCTGTTTCAATGACACTTGTATTAAAACCACTTTTACCTTTTCCAGGCGGGGTATTTGTAACCACTGCTGTATCCAGCATTTTTTTTGCCCGTGCATTGGTTTCATCGGTAAAGGTTTTAATGGTCTGGGTTGAAGTTTTGTTGATTGAGACATTAAAGCCTAACTTTTCTTTCATCCAATTAGGCATCCAGCTGGTTAATTTGCTTATCATACCGCTAAACCATTCAGACAGGACTTGCCACTTGCTTTTGATGCCGTCCCATAAGCTACCAATGAGATTGGCACCAGCTTCCATTAAATCAACGCCAAGCAACCATTTAATGAGTTCATTGATTCCTTTCGCTATCCAATAGAGTGGTGAAAAGTTTTTAAAGAGTGTAAAGAGTTTACTGAAAACGCTACTACATAAGCTGTAAAAAGAATCCCATAGCTTTCCTAAGAAGCTTATTAAGGTATTCCAGTTTTTGTAGAGTAGATATCCAGTAGCAATAAGCACTGTAAAGCCGCCTATTATCCAGCCTATGGGAGTAGACATCATGACGATGCGAAGCGCAGCGAATGCTGTACCAATTACAGCTAATGATGCTACCAACAAGCTTTTTATTTTGTCCCAATATTTGTAAAGCACATATAGAACAGCAATAAGTGCAACAATGCCACCAATTACCCAAGTGATAGGAGAGGACATCATGATGATACCAAGCTTAACAAACGCTGCACCAATTACAGCTAATGATGCAACTAACCGGAAATCTATTTCATCCCAGTATTTACACAGTGCGATAACTGCTGCAATACCGCCAAGTATCCAGCCGATAGGTGTGGTCATGATTGCATAGCCAAGTGTGACAAATGCGGCTCCTACGGCTGCTAATGCAGCAATGAGTGGACCAAAAATGAATGAACCAAGTGCCACAAGTCCTACCTTAAAGAGGGTTATTTCACCAATCAACGGCTCCATCCATTGAAACCAGCCTTTAATCCTCTCTGTGAGATCACTGATACCTTTTCTCAAATCAGAGGTAGGATTAAGCAAATCATTAAGGACTTTTTTTACGCTTTTAGCCCAGCTCGCAACGGTTGTTTGGATGAGGTCACGGTTTTCATCAATCAATTTTGAAAAAGCGTCAATCATATCATTGATGACGGGCATAAAACGTGCACCAATAAAACTAGCAATACCGCCTATTTTTTTCTTAAAGGCACCAAGCTTATCACTTAAATCTGCTGCATAGCGTGCAACATCGGCACCTATCAGCCATTTTCCTTTCCTAGCCTTTGCAAACAGCTCTTTTATGGGCGCCATGCCTTGTGCAAGCATGGTAGCCATTTCTTTACCATCACCACCAAACAACAGAGCAGCAATATGCTGTCTTTGTGCTTGATTTTTCATCTGACTCATCTTGTCGGTAATTTCTTCCAACAAGACAGAGTTTGATTTGAGTTTTCCCGAGGCGTTTTTGACAGAAATACCAAGTGCTTCAAAGCCCATCATGCCTCTTTTTTGTCCAGCATAGGCTTGTGCCGAACGCCTATTTAAAACCGCTAAGGATTGTTGAAAGAGTTCGGCAGAATATCCTGAATTATCCGCTGCATCCC
>NZ_LR736358.1:0-1778 GCF_902652675.1 Bartonella refiksaydamii | reverse complement strand
ATTTTCAAGCTCCTCTGTTTTGATGACAAAATCTCGTGCCGCTAAAACCGATGTGGTCTCATCCACCATAACGCCTGGAGCAACAAAGAGAATATCTCCAGTCCCGCCTTCATCGGTAATGGCTTGTAGCCGTGCATGGTGAATATCAAGAACATTGGTGCTTTGAAAATCTAAACCACCATAAATCAGCGTGCTGCCCGAGACATAAATATGATCCGCAGTTAAATACAGCGTTTGCGGTGTGTAAATATGAGAACGATCATTGCTCAAATCGAGAGTGTTGGCTGTCAATCTCACATCCCCCTTAGCAGACAGCACATTCTCAACACTGATCCCTCCTGATACCGAGGTCAATGTGGCTGTGCCATAGCCAATGACCTGATCATAATAAATGTCGTTGCCAGCAAGAATATCAATATTGCTACCACTGATAATATGTCCAACCTTTACACCCCTTTGTGCCGTGAGAGAAAGGGAGCCTTTGTCATGAAAAACAAAATCACCTGTAGGGTTCGAAGGGCTCACCTGAGAGTGAACAAAATCTAAACCTGTCATGAGGGTGCCTGCATCAAGGCTCCCCACCTTTAAAACGGCATCATCACCCGTCATCATGGCAGAAAATTCTACCGCCCCACCATAAATGTCTGCTCTGCCATAGGCTAAAACTTGCCAAAAATGAATGCCAGCATGAGGTTCAACATGAATGGCAACATTGTGATGCGATAGGATTGTTTGAGAAACAGAAAGCCCATGATATGCAACAAGTGTGACATTTCCTGCTCCATAAATATTTGTGGCATTAATGATCCCGCCCGCACTTTGGAGATCGACATCTCCTTGGCTGCCCAAAACAAGGCTACCCGCAGCTTGTGTTGCTGCCATATCAACCCCACCAGCTAAAAAATGGGCTTGTATATCACCACCGGCATGCGCCCTTAAATTGCCCCCAGCTAAAACAGTCTCATCAATCGTAAGAGCTCCATCTGTTTTAAGTGTCACATCAGCGCCAGCGCCAAGCCCTGAAACGTGGAGAGCATGGCGTGAAGAAAGCTCCATTTTGCCCTCCGAGGTAGCTTTTCCGGAAATCGATAAAAGTCCATCCTGCGCCTCTATTTTTAAATGACCATCAGCGCCAACCATCTCTAACGTAACATCTTTTTTTGCTGCAATCTCAACATGTTTTTTCGACGTAATGTGCTTTGCATGAAGGGTATCGCTTTTTGATTGAAGAACAACGCCATCATGACCAAAAACATTCTTCAACGAAATTTTCCCGTCAGCAGAAAGGCGCAACTGCCCCGTATTTGCCGCCATATCATGGCGCATGCGAACCCCAACGCCTTTTTCTGTCGCCACAAGTTTTATTCTATCCGCTTGTAGAGCACCCAATGCAGAACCGTCTATCGCATATTCCGGTTTGCCAGTAATATCGGTCAGCTCTTTCATTTGGCGCGAAGCGTAATCAAAGTGACCTGTCCCTGCTGTCACTCCAATCTCCCTGCCCGCAACAGCTCCTTCAAAATGCACTGTGCGGGAAACAATATCGACAATATCAACAGCCCCTTGGCCTGAGAAAAAATTCGCTCCCTGAGGTCCAAAGGTGATATCCCCACCTTGAACCTCAAAACCTTTCAGAAAACCACGCCCATCAATTTCTGGTACACCCGTGGTTAAGGTCGCATGTGGCGTATTGATAAAGCCACAACCATCACAGCCAATGCCGTACGGTTGCTGCTGGTCACTTCATTTAAAATCACTTTTGCTGAACCAGAAGAGCG
>NZ_LR736397.1:0-890 GCF_902652675.1 Bartonella refiksaydamii | reverse complement strand
GTGGTTGGCGACAATAAAAGAACTATTCGTTTTGAACCATCGACAGAAAATACTCCATTTGTTGAAGTTTCCAATCAAGTCTACGCACGTCTCAAACGCGCCAATGCGGCAAAACCTTTTGTTGACGCCAAAACAACAACAAAGCCTGACAAAGCAATTGAACAAATTAAGCAGATAGAACAAGAAGCCGTACAAACATCATCTGAACCAGTGGCAGAGGAAATTCCACTCGAACAGCCAAAAGCATCCAAGGTTTCTAAACCATCAACACCTACCCCAAAAAAGGCTTAGAAGTTGAAGTTAATCATCCGTCAAAAATGGTATCTTCAACAGGTGAAAGATACCTTCACCAGTCTTCAAGCACCACGCCTTAATTGGGCTTTACGTAATGCTGTAAACACCGCAGCAAAACAAGTGGAACGCTTTGCAGAAAAACAAATTGCCGATGTTACATCTGCCAAACCAAAGCGTGTCAAAAAAGGCGTTTATATTAAAGGAAAAGCTACAGCAAAGTTTCTTGAGACAGATATCATTGGTTCTGGAACACCGATACCTCTTAAATTTTTTCAAGCACAAGAAACAAAACAGGGTGTAACCTACAAAATGTTTGGGAAAAAAGAAATCTTGCCCCATGCTTTTATTTGCGGGGGAAAATTTCCTAAGCGTGTTACGTTAAAGATGGGAAACAATGTGTTTCAAAGAGCAGATGGAGATCAATTCCCCATTGCAAAACAAGAGGGACCATCAATTGCTGGAGTAATATCCAAACCAGAGATTGCAAGTGCTATTGTAAAAGAAGCCAATGAAAGATTAATCAAAAACATACAGATTCAACTTGCTCGTCATGAATACGCTGCTAACAAGAAAGCTAAATAATGTTTTGAAGCTAT
>NZ_LR736396.1:0-912 GCF_902652675.1 Bartonella refiksaydamii | reverse complement strand
AAGCACGGTTGCTGTTTCTGGAAACAACGCTTGACGCGCATTGCTAGCATCAGGCGCAATACCTAACCGTTGCAATTGACCTTTTATCGTTTGCCAAACAGCTTCATGATGAACCAAAGGCTGCTGTACAGCTTGGGCAATTGCGTCGCGTGTTTTGTCATCTGATGTTGGTCCTAATCCCCCACTGATAATGATAAGATCTTCTTGTCCAAGACAAGCAATCACTGTCTCACTTATTTGCTGTAATTGATCAGCGCAAACAAAATGACGCGTCACTTGGACATTTCTCTTGTTCAAGCTTTGACTCAAATCCTGCAAATTCGTATTCAAATATTGTCCTGAAAGGAGTTCATCACCAACCGTAATAATTGCCGCACGACAAACAGAGACAGGATTTACAAGAGAATTAAGAACAGCTTCAGCCATTTGACGTGTAGAGGCTACACCTCCCAAATCATAAGTGACAGTTTTTCCAGTACGAATAACCTGATCAACACTCTCAGATAATTGTTTTGCTTCCTCTTGAAAACCTAAATGCTCTAAAAGTAAAGCCGTGGTATAAAGCATGGCAGAAGGATTTGCTTTATTCTGTCCAGCAATGCGCGGTGCACTCCCATGAACGGGTTCAAAATAAGCAACCTCGCTTCCCACATTTGCGCTAGACGCAAGCCCCAATCCACCCATTACTCCAGCAGCAAGGTCAGAGAGAATATCGCCAAACATGTTTTCAGCAACAATCACACCAAACTGCTCTGGCTTCGTTGCAATCCATAAAGCAACCGCATCAACATTATGAATATCTGCTTTAATTTCCGGATAATTTTGCGCGATTTTCTCAAAAATTTCCTGAGCAAACTGTCCACTTTCCCGCATAACATTTGGCTTATCAGCAAAAGTAACCCGCTTAAATCC
>NZ_LR736395.1:0-921 GCF_902652675.1 Bartonella refiksaydamii | reverse complement strand
GTCTTTGAGGCACAAAAATATCGCCTTTTTATTCTCTGTGTACGCACCCTTGTCGACCTCTCGAATGTCCAAAGAAAGATATTTTTTATCGATGAAAGAAAGACGTTCTTTCAAAGCGATGATGGTGGGGTCTGTCGGTGTGTGTCTTCTGTTTGCCACGAATATCAAAATGATGACGAAACCCACAGCCAAGGCAGCAAACAAGACAAAACTCATTACACAATGAAAAACATATTTGTCCGATATGTTTTATGTTGTTCCGGCAGTCCGGATGCAAAGAATCGCATTTTGGAGAATCTCGACTCTTTCGGGAGAGAGAACTCTTTTTGCTTCTTCGTATGTCGCCCACTTGAGTTCAGAGATTTCCTCTGAAATTGTGGAAACACCTCCAAAGTCTTTTTTCTGGATTTTTATTTCTTCGTCAGAGTATGCCAGAAAGTATTGACTTCCATAAATCTTGCCGTTTGTCCCAATGAAACGCTCAATGAAAGGGTTCGAATCATCTACAATCTGAATTCTGTTTCTCTCCATTCCCGTCTCTTCAACAAACTCGCGAACGGCACAGACAATACTCGACTCTTTTGTGTTTTTCTTTCCTTTGGGGAAGCCCCATTGTGGTTCAAAAATACTTGAAGTTGTTGAAAGGATACAATTCACCATCTCTTTCTTGTTTCTTTCGAAACGAGCTTTCATCTCTTCTTTATCGTCGAAATAAAGTCTACAATTTTTTTGTGGCAGAAAGTCGTCCCAAAGAGCATCGAAACTCCACTCACAAAGTTTTTGCCTTTCCTCTTCTGTCAAACGAGCACATGCGGATAAAAGTCTTTCCTTTGGAATTTTTGACAGAATGAGTTCGACAAACTCGATGGTGTGTCTTCTTTGGCACAACAAAAACACGGGTTCACCTTTTCGGAATGTGTA
>NZ_LR736394.1:0-928 GCF_902652675.1 Bartonella refiksaydamii | reverse complement strand
AGAAAAAGCGCTACCAACATCACTAAAGCTTTTGCCTTCTTTTTTTACCTCACCTGTCGTAGAAATTTCAGATAACTTATAGGTTGGCTGTGTAAAAGTAGTACCATTAAATACAATATCTCCACCTAAGACCTTTGCCAAATCTTGGGTTATCGTATGAATTTGACCACCTGTTACTGCTTCACTGGAAGATGCACCAATCATCCCATCTGCAAGACCTAAAAGTTTCCGACTTTCATCTTTCGTATTCTTAAGACTGATTTCATTGCCTTCTGCTTCTGCTCCAATCTTGATTAGATTTTTATCTTCATCCCACTTAACAAGACTATCACCTTTTACTGTGGTAATCTGATTAGTAATTTCAGTTTTAATCTCATTTTGAACCTTAGTAATTTCATTACTAACATTTGTGAAAGAATTACCAACACCGGAAAAAGCAGCCGCTACATCATTATAAGTCTCATCTTCAGAGGTGCCATCAGCCTTAACTGTCTTAACTGTAAAGAGAGGTGCTTCCCATGTTTTTGTCTCCTCATTATATCCAGCACCACCACCTAAATAGCTAGCAAACCGCTCATTCAGTGAATAAAGTTGACCACCTGTAACCGCATCCGTTGAACCATCAGAAACATCACCATCTGCAAGACCTAAAAGTTTCCGACTTTCATCTTTCGTATTCTTAAGACTGATTTCATTGCCTTCTGCTTCTGCTCCAATGGTGATACGATGTGTTGCATCTTCTTGTTTGACAAAGCTATCACCTTCTACTTTTGTAATCACATTAGTGATTTCTTTGGTGATTTTATTCTGAACTTTCGTGATAGAAGAACCAACTCCTGCAAACGCATCTGCTACATTATTATAAACTGTTTCTTCTTCTTCACCATCTTCTTTAGCAGTCTTGACCTTAAAGCTAGGGGGAGTCCAA
>NZ_LR736393.1:0-927 GCF_902652675.1 Bartonella refiksaydamii | reverse complement strand
AGCCATATTAAAGGCTTGATATTTTACTAAATTTTAGGGGATATTTTTGAATTTTGGACACAATAAGACTAGCGCCGTATTGTCATTAAATATGACTTTTTACATATTGTCAACAGAAAAAATCATGATTTTGTGTTTTTTTATTTTTTTGATCAAAATCTGGTGGCTTTAAAAGGTAAAATAATATGCATTGCCGCTATTAGCTTCAATCTTTATATATATTTTTTCTATGTCCAATAGCTAAAACCAACACTACAAGCTCTCTATCGTAAAGATCGCATAGTATTCTGTAGTCTCCCACACGATATCTCCACAAGCCCGACAATTGACCTCTCAAAGGCTTACCTACTACACGCGCATTTTCAAGAGGAGCAACCTGTTTATCTAAAAAATCAACAATCCTCCGAGCCTCTTTTTTATCGCATTTTTTTAAAAAACTGAGAGCTTTTTTTCATATTTAATCGTCCAAGCCAAGCCCTTTCCTCACTTCTTCAGAGCTATAAAAAGTCGCATCTCCATTTCGAATACGTTCTCTTACTTGTGAGGCTAAATAATAATCCTCTGCTTCTTCTATTCCACGTTCAATAATCTCACGTAAATAAAAAGACTTTGTACGTCCTGTCTTAGCAGCTAAATTATTCAAACGTGTTTCGAGATCACTTGGCAATCGAATAGATATCGTCATAACGCAATCCTCATTTTTGTATTCATTGTAATACAAATACAACGTATTGTACAGAAAAACGTTTCACATCACGCTTTTTGCCTTGTTACAGTGAAATGTTTAAGAAGCGTATTAAGAGCAATACGCAGTGAATTAACAAGATATGGTAACGATTGATCTTCTATAACAAGATATTGTAGTGAGGCATAAAGATTATACTGTCTATAAAGGCATTGAGCATCTCTTATTACCTCTTGCGTATT
>NZ_LR736293.1:0-107651 GCF_902652675.1 Bartonella refiksaydamii | reverse complement strand
TGCTTTATAGAGAAATGTTAGAAAATCCTATTCCCCAACTTTTATCTACGCATCCCTCACTTAAAAAAACATATGGAAAATCAATAAGTTGTTTAAATAAAAAAGAGTATTACTCTTGGAAGAGGAGGAAATATTTTTATGGAAAAGTGTTTGCAAAGATTTTTAATATTCCATTGGCTTAGAAAAGTTTACCTAAAAACTTCCAAGTATGTGAGCACTTTACATAAGGTATGCATGAAGAAAACCAATAATAAAATTTGTTCCTTATAATCAAAGTGTATACCTTACTTATATCAATACCCAAATTCGATGTAATTTTGTGTTGGTAAAGCATTGGTTTATTATGATATAGTTATTATTTTCTATCTTGAGTAAGAATGCTAAATACAGGACGTTCTTTCTTATACTCTTTCATTATAAACCAAAAAATTACTTATTTGTACGTTACAAGAGAGATTGATGTGTGGCAAAAAATTCATTGGAAAAAAACACGCAATATGCCTTTCGTGAACTGTTTTAACGGTAAGAGCAGTTATGACATTGAAAGCTGGAAAGTAGTATGATGGGATTGGTTTATATTGATCTCCTCTCAGATCGTATTTGTTCTCGTATTTAAACAGTACATTAGCGTATATTAGATTTTTTTAAAACTGCTGTTATAGATATGCTAATCTCTTTTTTTGACTTGTCATTGAACAGTTTTTGCTTCTCATTTTAGAGCAGAGTGCCAGATAAGATAAGGGAAGCTACAGAAAAGTAGATAACAATTCCCATGACGTCCACTAAAGTTGCGACAAGAGGAGCTGAAGCACTTGCTGGATCAAATCCCAAGCGTTTAAGAATAAAAGGAAGCATGGAACCAGACAAAGAGCCAAATGTGACAATTCCGACTAAAGCCGTGCCTACTGTCATGGCAATGAAAATCCAATGTTCACCATAGTTGTAAATACCAAGTTTTTGCCAAATAGCAATACGCATCATTCCGATAACTCCTAGTAAAAGGCCAAGGAATATCCCTGCTGGAATTTCACGAAGGATAATTTTCCACCAGTCTCTGAGTGTGAGTTCACGTAATGCTAGTGCACGAATAATGAGGGATGTTGCTTGCGAGCCAGAGTTTCCTCCCGAGCTCATGATAAGAGGGATAAATAGGGTAAGAGTGATGACTTTTTCAAGTTCTGTTTCGAAATGTTGCATAGCGCTTGCTGTCAACATTTCGCCAAGGAAAAGTAAAGCAAGCCAACCACCACGTTTTTTCATCATCCCTAGAAAGTTGATCTGCATATAGGGTTTATCGAGAGCTTCCATACCTCCAAATTTGTAGGCATCTTCACTCATTTCATCAACCATTGTATCAAGTACGTCGTCAACGGTCACAATACCAATAACATGGTTACAGTCATCGATAACTGGCACAGAGAGAAGATCATGGCGCTGAAAAAGACGAGCAATGTCTTCATGGTGTGTAAAGGGAGATATTGTAATGGGGGTATCATGTGTAGAGACGTTTAGAATTTGATCATCAGGAGAGGCAAGGATAAGGTTACGCAGTGAAACGGCTTTGAGAAGAGTGCCCGTTTTAGGATCGATAACATAGCTTGTATAAACTGTTTCACGTGTTCGTTCAACATCACGAATATGATCCAGAGTTTTTTTTACGGTCCAGTTTGCTGGAACAGCTATAAACTCTGTTGTCATCAGTGCACCTGCTGTATGATCAGGGTAACTGGTAAGTTTTTTTAGTTCAGCACGCGTTAAGGGTTTAAGCAATGTATAAAGTTGCGTGCGGGTTTCTTTATCCATTTCTTGAAAGACATCAGCAGCAGCATCAGCAGACATACCATCAAGAATTTCAACGGAACGATTCACAGGGAGAAGTTCGAGAATAGCTGCTGGTTGTTCAAGTTCTGGTTTGTCAAAGAGTTCAATGACATAATCAAGAGGCAAAAGGCTAAGAATAGCTACACGTTCCATGATATCGAGATCATTGATGATATCAATCGAGTCAGCAAAATGATAATTCTTTAATTCTTCGGCGAGAGCTTCTGGAGAAAAATCTTTGAAATCGAAGGTCGTTTTAATTTCAGTCATAATAAAGTACCTTCTGAAGGATTGGAGAATTATAAATTCAGATCATGGATAGGGATAAAACGATAGGGTAAAACAAAAGTTATGAAAGATTTAAAAAAACACTCTTCAACTATACTTCTAATTGTTAATATTTGAAATAAAGTTAATGACAGATTACAGGTTATAAACAATTTCCTGAATCAAACATGTAAGGATTCTTATTTTTCTGCCAAAATAGAGGTCTGAAAGGGACTTTTGAAGCGCACTAAATGATTTTAGTGTGTTATTTTGTATGGTACAGGTAATTGTTACACTTAAATGTATAATTGGAGACAGAGAGTATTATGACAAAAGTAGCAGTGTTGGACTGGGGGGGATTTTCAGGGCTTCCTGATTTTTCGTCAATAAATGATGAAGATTTTGCTCCCGCTTTTGAACAGGCGCTTCAAGAAGCAGAAAAAGAAATAGAAATGATTGCAACGGTACGAGAAGCACCAACACTTGAGAATTTTTTGCAACATTTTGAGCTTTGTGGCAAAGCGCTTGATTGTGTATGTTCAATATTCTTTTTGCGCTCAAGTACTCATAGTAACGCATTGATTCAGCAGTTAGAGCAAGACTTTGTTGTAAAACTTTCTCATTATTCTTCAAAAATTATGATGGATACACGAATATTTGCAAAAATAGATGTGCTTTATAAACAGTCGCAGCAAGGTATGTATGATAGTGAAACGACGCGTGTACTTGAATTATGGTGGAAAAAGTTCGTTTGTAACGGTGCAAAACTTGATGAAAAAGGTAAGAAACGACTTATTGAAATTAATGAAAAACTTGCTTTTTTAAATGCTACTTTTGGTCAGCACGTCTTAAAAGATGAAGCAGAATGGGTTTTATTTTTAGAACAAACAGATTTATCTGGTTTGCCTGATGATCTCATTGCTTCAATGAAAGAAATGGCACGCGAAAAAGGAAATGAAGGAGCTTATGCCTTAACATTAGCACGCTCAGTTATTGATCCTTTTTTGAAATTCTCTCATCGTCGTGATTTGCGTGAAATAGCATTCCAAGCTTGGTCTAAGCGTGGTGAAAATAATAACGAGAATGATAATCGAGCGATTATTTTAGAGATTATTGCACTTCGAGATGAGAAGGCTAAACTATTGGGGTATAGATCTTTTGCAGATTTGAAACTTGATAATACCATGGCCAAAAGTGTTAATGCGGTTATGAATTTGCTTACACCTGTATGGGAACGGGCAAGAGTTAAGGCTTCTAGCGAACAGATTGAATTGCAAAACTTTGCGAACAATCATGGAAGCAATGAAACTTTAGAAGCCTGGGATTGGCGTTATTACGCTGAAAAACTCCGCGCTGAAAAATTTTCTTTCGATAGCTCTGAAATTAAATATTATTTTCAGCTTGATCGCATGATTGAAGCGGCTTTTGGAGTAGCAGAAAAACTCTTTGACATTACATTTGAAGAAAAAAATGCTGTTACACTTTGGCATCCTGATGCACGTTTGTGGGAAGTAAGAAAATCTGATGGAAGCTTGCTTGGACATTTTATTGGTGATTATTTTGCGCGTTCGTCAAAACGGTCTGGGGCGTGGATGAGTAGTTTGCAGTCGCAACATAAACTGGATGGCGGACAAAAGCCTATTATCTATAATGTTTGTAATTTTGCTAAGCCACCCGCAGGAGAGGTTGCTCTTTTATCACTTGATGATGCGCACACACTTTTCCATGAATTTGGACATGCGTTGCATGGTTTACTTTCTGATGTAACATGGCCATCTGTAGCGGGAACATCGGTTTCTCGAGATTTTGTTGAACTTCCTTCTCAACTTTACGAACATTGGTTAACTGTACCAGAGGTCTTAAAATCTTATGCTACGCATATAAAAACAGGACTTCCTATGCCACAAACATTGATGGATAAAGTTCTATCCGCACAAACATTTAATGCTGGCTTTTCTGCAATTGAATTCACCTCATCAGCTCTAGTAGATATGGCTTTTCATCAAGGTGAAAAGATAACTGATCCAACAATATTTGAGCGTCAAGAATTAGAAAAGTTACAAATGCCTAACACAATTATTATGCGTCACCGTCCTCCGCATTTTACGCATATATTTTCAGGAGATGGTTATGCCGCTGGTTACTATTCTTATATGTGGTCGGAAGTGCTTGATGCTGATGCTTTTCAAGCTTTTGAAGAAACGGGTGACGTTTTTAATTTAGAGCTTGCTAATAGGTTGAAACGTTTTATTTACTCTGCTGGAGGCAGTTGTGATCCAGAGGAGCTTTATAAAGCTTTCCGAGGACGGCTACCTTCATCGGAGGCAATGATTAAAAAACGTGGACTGTAAATTATAACGGTATGGTTTAGACTATACCGTTGTTATATACTTTTCTACGGTTGATATTTATGAGAATTTTTACCCCCATCATCATGTGGACAGAGTTTTTTTTATTTGTGAAGAAAATTAAGTTTTTCTGTTTTTAACAGACATCATGGGAAAGAAAAATTATCAGCTCGGTCTTTTTGATGACCATTTGGCAAAAACCATGATTTCTTTATGAAACTTTGATCTATTTTGTCCAGTAAGCCGGTATTTTGTTGCGTCATGCCATCGAGAGTCATAGGGGATTGGCGTTCAATATTCTGTGATTCTTGGGTAAACTTTGGAGTGTTGCTATTGATCAAAAGTAAATTTTCACGGGAGAATGTTTGAAAATTTAAAATGTTTTCTAATTTTTTTTCTAAATAAGAAGCGAGTATCCTCTTTCCTTCAGAGGTAAAATTGATACCATCACGAGTACGTAATTTAATGATTTTTCCATTTGTATCGTAGCCTAAAAAAGAAAATTGACCTTGTTCATTAACAAATCCCCTCCAGACATCGACAAAATATCCTCCTGCTATTTCTGTTGCTTGTTTGTAGAGCTCATTAAAAAATTTCATTTTTTGTGTTAAATTATCATTTCCAAAAGCAGGTTGCCCCATCCATATCCATGGTTTTCCCGAAGTATGAAGGCTTTCAGCAATTTCGGTAATTCTTTGTTTGTATATGTCTAGCCATTCGGGCTGAATCGTACTGAATATGCCGTGAGGCGTTTTGATTGGTTGATTATCATTTGCACCTATCACCATAATAATAGCGTCGGGTTTATTTTTATTAATGAGTTTAGAAATATTGTTTTTCCAAGAAGTCTGATTTGTTTGGATTAAGCCAGAAGATGGCATTGTATTATTTATAATGATAATATAGCGATTATCAGTAAAAAGCTTTTTGAGTGCATCGGCAACAGCAGAAGCGACAAAGTCCCCTATGACGAGAACACGTTTTGCATTTTCTTCTTTTCGCTTTTGTGCGGGTTTTTGTAATACAATCTTTTTTAGTTGTTTATATATTTTTTGTTCTATAGTTTGTGGTGGTTGTTGCTCTTGTTTGTTATGTTGCAACAACCATTTAAAGAAGTTTGTTGCTTTACTTGGAGATGGTTGTATGACATTCACGGTAAAGAGAAAGAAAAGCAGAAAAATCCAGTATATCGGGCGGAGATGGGACAAACACTTTACTCCAGATTATTGTTTACGCAGGATAGAAAGAACAGCAGGGGTTGGATATCCATTTGGCTTTAAGCCGTGACGCAGCTGAAAAGCTTTGAGTGCTTTTCGAGAGGCTGTACCGATTTTGCCATCAACTTTTCCTTTATAATAGCCAAGTGCAGTTAAACGAGATTGCAGCTCTTTATGCTCATGGAAAGTAAGAGGCTGAAATGGTCGTTGCCAATCTTGAACCAAGCTAGGCTGTCCAGCAATGCGGTTAGCAAGAAGAGCGACAGCGAAAGCATAGCGATCTGCATTATTATAACGTTTAAGAACAAAGAAATTTTTTGTTACTAAGAATATAGGACCTTTGGGTCCATCAGGGTATTTCAATATTGCTCGTTCAGATGATGCAGGAAGAGGATGCCCATTCGCGTGCTTTACACCTAGTTTTGCCCATTTCTCGAAGGAATACCAATCCTCAGGGAAATTTTTCCCTTGTGGCAATTTAACTTCTACTCCCCAAGGGAGGTTAGACTGCCAGCCATTCATGTGGAGAAGATTAGCAGCGCTAGCAAGAGCATCTGGAACAGAGGTCCAAATATCACGCCGTCCATCTCCATCTATGTCAATAGCATAGGCGAGATAACTGCTTGGAATAAATTGCGTATGTCCCATTGCCCCAGCCCAAGAGCCAGTAAGTTGCGCACGTGTAATTTCACCACTTTGGAGAATTCTCATGGCAGCAATCAACTGTGCATGCGCGTATTTTGCACGTCTTTGATCAGCATAGGCTAGGGTTGCAAGTGAGCGAATGGTATCACGCATCACACTTTTATTTTTTAAAATTTTTCCATAATTGCTTTCCATTGACCAAATAGCCAAGAGAATATTATGATCAACACCAAAACGTTTTTCAATTTGAAGAAGCCACTTTTTCCATTTTTTGGCTTGGCGCTGTCCTTCTATAATTGCAATATCATGGACACGATTGTCGAAATAGTTCCATGAAGGATCGACAAATTCTGGCTGGTATGCAGCTCTTTCTAGAACTTTTTGATCAATTGCATTGACGCTCTTAAAAGCCATATCAAACGTAGAGGGTGAAATATTGTTAGCAAGAGCTGTTTTTTTAAATTCTTTAATCCAGTATTTAAAACCACTATCAGCATGTAAAAATGATGCAAAAGACATTAAAAATGCAGAAAAAAGAACCGCGAAACCTATGATAAAAGTTTTCCGACTTATTGATTTTTCTAAAGAAGAGAAAGTTTTTGATTTTATTTTTTGCATTTTTTAACCTCCTTCAATATTTAAGTGTTTTAGTGCGCAAGGACTTCATTTTTGTATTTGGTTTTATTGATGATGTTATCAAGCGCATAAGTAAAGGCTAAAACAGATTATTTGTTTTGAAGGAATATTTTCAATAACTTATCATGCTCTTACATCTCTTTCCTGTCCATTATAATGGCAGTTAAAACAATAAGATATCTTTTTTACCATTTAGTAAAAACATATGTTAAATGAAGTTAGAAATTTATGCAATTCATGAGAAGAAGCAGGAGGGTAAGAGTGCGTAAAATCCGGAAAGCAGTATTTCCTGTTGCTGGTCTTGGTACACGTTTTCTTCCTGCAACAAAAACAATTCCTAAAGAAATGCTGACTGTTGTTGATAAGCCCATTATTCAATATGTTGTTGATGAGGCACGTGAAGCTGGTATTGAATATTTTATTTTTGTTACTGGACGCAATAAAGCAGTCATTGAGGATTATTTTGATGCGCAAGTCGAGCTATATACAGCTCTTGCCGAACGTGGTAAAATAGAGGAACTTGAACATTTACATAGTTTACAGCCCCCGCCAGGGTCAACTTCTTTTACGAGGCAACAACAGCCTTTGGGGCTAGGGCATGCTCTTTGGTGTGCGCGTGAATTAGTTGGTGATGAGCCTTTTGCTTTGTTATTACCGGATATGCTTATACAATCTAAAAAGGGGTGCCTTTCTGAGATGATCAATCTTTATGAGGAAACTGGAGGAGGAAATATTATCGCAGTTCAGGAGTGTGATCCTGAAGAAGTCCATAAATATGGTATTGTTGGACAAGGAAAGCAGATTGCGCACGGTTTTAAAATCACAAAGATGGTAGAAAAACCAACAAAAGGAACAGCACCATCAAATCTGTACATTAATGGACGTTATATCTTGCAACCAGAAATTTTTAATATTCTCTCAAATCAAGAACGAGGAGCAGGAAATGAAATTCAATTGACAGATGCGATGGTACGGCTTTCAAAGGAACAGGATTTTTTCGGTTTCCAGTTAGAGGGTCTCACTTTTGATTGTGGTTCTAAAGCTGGTTTTATTGAAGCCAACGTTGCATTTTCTTTAGCGCGTGCCGATATGCATAGCCAAATTGCTGCTTCATTAAAAAATTTACTAGAAACTATTAAAATTGAAAAATAATATAGATCTCTCGTTTAATTTCATCTATCAAACTTGATTATGATAATACAGTCTTCTCATATGGTGTTGCAGGGCGCCATTACGTCAGCGCTTAAAACGCTTGCGAGTGAAAAACAAGGACTTGAAGCTCTTGAAGCAGCTCTTCTTGGAAGTCTTTCTTCCTCTTTTGAAGCTGCTGTTCAAATTATCAGAAATGCTAATGGTCATGTGGTGATTACGGGGCTTGGGAAGAGTGGTCATATAGGTACAAAAATTGCAGCAACCTTAGCTTCGACAGGGACACCTGCCTTTTTTGTTCACGCTGCGGAAGCCAATCATGGTGATCTTGGTATGATTGGCTCTGGTGATGTTATTATTGCCTTGTCATGGTCAGGTGAAACTTCGGAATTAAGTGGCATTATTAATCATGCTGCGCGTTTTCGCACGCCCCTTATTGCTATAACCTCGGGTGAAAGCTCTGTATTAGGGCGACAGGCTGATATCGTACTTTTGTTGCCAAAGATAGAAGAAGCTTGTCCCCACGGGCTTGCTCCTACAACTTCAACTGTTATGCAATTGGCGATGGGAGATGCATTAGCTGTTGCTCTTTTAGAAATGCGTGGCTTTACTGCAACGGATTTTAAAATTTATCATCCTGGTGGTTCTCTTGGTGCAAGCCTGAAATATGTGCGTGATATTATGCATGAGGGTAATCATCTTCCTTTGGTTGTGCAGGGGACAACTATGACTGAAGCGATGAATGTTTTGGTTGAAAAACATTTTGGCTGTGTTGGCGTTGTCAATAAAAAAGGTGAATTAATTGGAATTGTGACCGATGGTGACCTTGCACGCAACATTCACTTTAACTTATCAGAATTTAATGTTGATGAGGTGATGACGAAAAATCCTAAAATTGCGGAACCAAATACACTCGTTGGAGCTGCAACGGCTTTTATTAATGAGCACCATATCGGTGCTTTTTTCGTTGTTGAGAATAAAAAACCGGTAGGAATTGTTCACTTTCATGATCTTTTGCGCATTGGTGCTGCGTAAATTAAATGGCCCATATCAGATAAAGCTTTATTTTAGAGTAAAATAGGTTAAACAATAACAAAGACAAAATTTTGTTGCGCAGAAGTTTTCTTGGTGTTTCCTAGAAAGGATGGTTATTTTACACATTCCATGGTGATAGAAAATTCTGCTTGCAGAGGACTATATCAATGTTTTGCGTATTTTGGAGAAGATTCCTCTCAGGAGGAAAAAATATCGCCTCCTGTTATATACATGCTCACCATATTTCTAATAGAATCTGTAGCTTTCATTTAAAATTTTCTATTAAGGGAAAATTGTGATCCTGTATGTGATGTGCAGAAAAGCTGTGTTGCCTCACGTGACATTATACAACTTACCCGAGATATTGTCCCACGGAGAATGGAGCGTATTTCAATTTCTATATGTTGGGCATTGACATAATTATATGTACCTTCTGATAGTTTTTCTTCTGTATCTGCTGCGCGTGTTTCAAAAATACCTTCATGGAAAGAAGAAATGATACCATTTTCATCAACCCACTTACCATCAATTCCAGCCGGTATATTTTGGCTATAATATTGAGAAAATCCACAGGCACTTAATACTAAAGCGATGATTGTAAGGCATAAAATACGGTAAGTATGTTTCATTTGTTTCACTCTATTTATATTATTACTCTCTAGCTTTTATAACATTGTTAAATTACCCCATGAGTAGATATGAAAAATTTGATGAAAATCAATGAAAAAGCAAAAAAATGGAAAAAAATGCCTTAATGTTGTATTTAATTAGCAGCTTGATAAAATTTTTAGATGAAATACAAGAGACGAAATATTTTGATGGTTTACAACAATTTTTACATTAAACCGCTTAGTAGTCTCAAAGGAGATTGTTGAAATTATGGTTGGTCCCATTCTTGTTGCGAGTGAAGATTATGGAAGACGTATAGAGCTTTCTGCTATGCTCCGAGGTTTTGGTTACCGTGTCATTGAAGCAGAAAATGGTCTCCGTACGATTGATCTTTTACACAGACGTAAAAATATTGTGCTTGTACTCCTTGATGTAGTCATGAGTGATTTGAGTGTTGGCGATCTGATTAAAATGATTAGAGTTACTGGTGTTTCTGTTCCTCTTGTTGTGATAGCACCACAAGAGAATCAAGATTTACTCCAGAAAGCTTTAACAGCTGGAGCTATTGATTATTGGATTCATCCAGTTACACCACTACGGTTGAGAGTCACTTTGGATACACTTTCTCTTATTTCTGCATTGGAGCGTGAGGTTCGTTATATTCGGCGAAAAAATGAGAATCATTTGCGCTTTTCTGATCTCTGCATAAAAAGTAGAGCAATGCAGATAGTTTTGGAACAATCGAGAAAAGCAGCGGCTTCTTTACAGAATCTTTTGATAGAAGGTGAAGTTGGAACTGGTCGCGAAACATTAGCTCGCATTATTCATCATGAGGGTTTGTTATCGGATGGGGCTTTTATTCGCTTCCAATGTTCAGCTATCATTGATCCAGAGGAAGAAAATCGCCACTGGTTTAAGAAATTTCTCCCGCTGGTTTCTACTCTTAAAAAGGGGACACTTTGCCTTTGTGATGTTGATCGGCTCGAACCCATACAACAAAAGCGTTTTGCAGGTTATCTTCAGGAGAGGGCAAAGGTGACAAAAAACAATCCTCCCCTCTTTCGTATCATGGCTATTTCAGCGTCGCGACTTTCAGATCTGGTTAGAGAAGGTTATTTTTCGCGCAGTTTGTTTGAACAGCTTTCCCAATTATCAATTAGTGTTCCTGCTTTGCGGGAATTGAGGGATGATTTTCCAGAGCTTACGCAACGTTTAATTGACCGCATTATTGCGGAAACAGGGCGCTCACATGTACATGGTTTAGCAGGGTCGGCTCTTTCATTGCTTATGCAGTATGATTGGCCTGGTAATCGGGGTGAACTTGAGAATTTTCTATTTCGCGCAATTTTACTCAGCGAGGGGCCCTTGTTAACTGTGCGGGATTTTCCCCAATTAATGGGAAGCTCATTAATGAGTGTTCCAAATATCATTGAGAGTGATGTTCAAGAAGATCATGAACAAGAAACGATACAATTTTTAAATGCTGATGGGCATGTTCGCACTTTTGCAGAAATGGAACATGATATTATTGAGCAAGCGCTTAAACATTATAAGGGACATATGAGTGAGACTGCTCGCCGTCTTCATATCGGGCGCTCTACACTTTATCGAAAAATAGAGGAATTGAGAGTAATGAAAAGCTAAAAATAGAAGTAAAATCACGATAAATCTCCATTCGTAAGAAGTGATTTTCAGAAAAAATGTCGTATTTTTGGTAAAGACAGAGGAGGGTGTCTAGCTTTTAAAAGAAATGTTATTTATTGTGGAGCTCAGGTATTGAGAATAATTTTGAAAACGCAATTAAGTATTGATTTTGTTTAACGGAATCATTTTCGGTTTTCTTTTCTTTGTTCAGTCTTTACAGCTTTAGCCAATTTTACTTTCATTTAAGATGAAAGATAAGTTTTGCGCTTTGGTGTTGGAACTAAAATTCTAGCATCATTGATATCAGATTTATATTCTCTTAAGCAAGAGGTGACATTCTACTATTGGATGATTCAGATAGGATCATTGATTTTATGTGCTTTGTATCGATGGTAGTGCAGTGGCTTGAAAATAGAAAGTTTATTCTCTTTGACTCTGTTACAGATTGTGATCGGTTTTATTATATTCTTTTTTGTTGCGTCTATGTTGGCGATTTACACTTATGGGCGTTTTATGAAAAGTGCTAGGGGGGCGTGTTCTTACGCGTTAAATGTTAAGAAAGATGAAACCAAGTTTGATCGTATAGTAAGCCAATTGGCAGAGAAAACAGATGGGTTAGGGATTGATAAAGACGCCCTTTCACTTATCATCAACAATTTAGATGCATTTTGTGTTCGTGTGATAGGAGCAGCACAGGCGGGGCGTAGTCTTGATTTGATGTATTATATTTGGGATGATGATTTAACAGGTCGTCTATTATTAAGTGAAATAGTGGAGGCAGCTGAGCGTGGTGTGCGGGTGCGCCTTCTTTTAGATGATATTAACGCTCAAGCACGTGACCCAGCTTACATTGCGCTGGATAAACATCCTCATATTGAGGTGAGAATATTCAACCCAGGGCGATCGCGTAAGGGTGGTTTACGTCGTGGTTTGGAGATTATATTGCGGGCAGTTACTATAACACGCAGAATGCACAATAAAGCTTTTATTGTGGATGGCCGAATGGCTTTTGTAGGAGGGCGTAATCTTGCAGATTCTTATTTTGACGCTGGTGAAGAATCGCATTTTCGAGATTTAGATCTGATGTTAATCGGTCCCTCGGTTAAAAAAGTAGAAACAATTTTTGATGACTTTTGGAATAGCGCTGTAGTTTTACCAATTCACACTTTGGTTGTTCCTAAAAGTGCAAATGATCTTGGTTATTGGAAAGACAAATTACGAAAGTTCCGTGATTCCAAGGTTGCAAAAGTTTATTTAGATTATGTCAAGGAACGTATTAATTTTGACTGTTTTATTCAGACAGGGAAGAAATTATTTTTAGCAGATAAAGTTATAGTTCTTTCTGATCCTCCGGAAAAAGCATTGCGCAAAAAAGCAGGAAATTGGCTTATGAAGGTACTCTCAGAGGTTATTGGGGGTGCTAAAAAAACGGTTCAGATTACATCACCATATTTTGTTCCTGGTAAGGTCGGTACGCAGAGTTTTGGTAATTTGGTTTCAAAAGGTGTTGATGTCAAAATTCTTACAAATTCTTTAGCGGCGACTGATGTAGCACTGGTGCATGGTGGTTATATGCCGTATCGTAAAGCATTATTAAAAAGTGGTGTTAAGCTTTATGAGTTAAAACCGAATGGAAATACTCATGGATTGCGATTGTTTCGGTCAAGTAGAGCAAGCTTACATACTAAAGCTTTTTTAGTTGATCATAAAACCGCTTTTATTGGCTCTTTAAATTTTGATCCTAGATCAGCTGCGTTGAATACAGAAATGGGTATTCTTTTTGAATGTGCACCGATTACAGCGAGATTGGATTTGCTTTTTTCTGAAGAAACAACGGGTGAGATGAGTTATCACCTCCGTCTTGGTGATAATAACCACATTTATTGGGATTTTATTGAAAACGAAAAACAGCAAAGTGTTAATTATGAACCAGAAAGCAATTTGGGGCGTCGTGCGTTTGCCAAAATAATAAGTTGGTTACCCATTGAATCACAATTGTAGATTTTATAAACTATAATCGGAAAATTATTTTTCTTTTCATTTTTCTCGTAGCATGGCATAGTTTTCTGCCAATCCGCGACGTATGAGAACCGCAGTTGTATTTTAAAAACACCTTGCGGTGTTTTGTTATAAAAGGAAGTTGGCTATGGCAAAGATTGTTGAAACAGGGACAGGTGCATTGGCACTGACTTTTGATGACGTGCTTTTACAGCCTAGTCATTCTCTTGTCATGCCCAGCCAAGTAGATCTTAAGACGCGTATTGCAGCTGATATTGAGCTGAATTTACCATTGCTTTCTGCGGCAATGGATACTGTGACAGAATCGCGTTTGGCAATTGCTATGGCTCAAGCGGGTGGTCTTGGTGTTATCCATCGTAATATGTCTCCTGCAGAGCAGGCTGAAGAAGTGCATCAGGTAAAAAAATTTGAATCTGGTATGGTTGTTAATCCAGTAACAATTGGGCCAGATGCAACACTTGAAGAAGCAAAAGCCTTGATGCGTTCTCATGGCATTTCGGGTATTCCTGTTGTTGAAATTGTCACTAAAGATAAGACTGCTGGGCGTCTTGTTGGTATTTTGACGAATAGGGATGTGCGTTTTGCATCGGATCCAAAACAAAAAATTTATGAATTAATGACGCATGAAAATTTGATCACAGTGCGTGAAAATGTTCAACTCAGTGAAGCAAAGTATCTTTTACATCATCACCGTATTGAAAAATTATTGGTTGTAGATGAACAAAATTGCTGTGTCGGCTTGATAACAGTTAAGGATATTGAAAAAGCACAATTAAATCCAAATGCTGCCAAAGATTCCCAAGGTCGTTTGCGTGTTGCAGCTGCTAGTAGTGTGGGGAATGATGGAATTGAGCGGGCTGAACGACTTATTGATGCTGGTGTTGATGTACTAGTGATTGATACAGCACATGGGCATTCTCAACGTGTACTAGAAACCGTTGAGCGTATTAAAAAAATGGCGCCCTCTACAGCTGTTATTGCTGGTAATGTAGCGACTTCTCAAGCAACACAGGCGTTAATTGATCGTGGTGCAGATGCGGTAAAGGTTGGTATTGGTCCTGGTTCTATTTGTACAACACGAATTGTTGCAGGTGTTGGTGTGCCTCAGCTTGCTGCCATTATGAATGCTGCAGAAGTTGCTGAAAAAGCGGGTATTCCTATCATTGCGGATGGTGGGATTAAAGCTTCGGGTGATTTTGCTAAAGCTTTAGCAGGTGGGGCTTGCGCTGCTATGATCGGATCTCTCTTAGCCGGTACAGAAGAAAGTCCTGGTGAAGTTTATCTTTATCAAGGACGGTCTTTTAAAGCTTATCGTGGTATGGGATCAGTTGGTGCTATGGCGAGAGGATCGGCAGATCGTTATTTTCAGGATGAAGTGCGTGATGAACTTAAATTGGTTCCCGAAGGTGTGGAGGGTCAAGTTGCTTATAAAGGCTCTATAGCATCGGTTCTACATCAGCTTGCTGGTGGGTTGCGTGCTTCGATGGGGTATGTTGGGGCAAAGAACCTAGCGGAGTTTCGTGAAAAAGCAACGTTTGTTCGTATTACCAATGCCGGACTCCATGAAAGTCATACACATGATGTTGCTATCACACGAGAAAGTCCAAATTACAGAGGTCCAGTTTGATTTATTAAGGTCTTAGAGCCATATTACATGGTATAAAGATCTTTTGAGAGAAAGAGTTTACCATTTTTTTTTCTTTGTGATGTGGTATGATGATCCCAAAAAGGAAAGAATTGGGGGTTGATGTCCCAATTCTTTCTGTAGGTTATATAAAATTAAGGGAATTAACTTTTTGTAGTTTTCCGTACCGACTTTGACGCGCGTTGGCGAGTGTTAACCTGATCACTTTGGACGGATTTCTTTCCATTGTTTGAGGGTATTGTATTGTGACGGCTTTTAGATGAAGTTGTTTTTCCATTATTGTAAGTATTCATTATTTTCTCCTTTTAAATTGTCTGGCCTCAAGCCAGTACAGTAAAAACGGTCATGCCAAATAGTGGTTCCAAGCGTTTTTTTTAAAGTTAACATTTTATCGGTAATAAGATGCATTTGCATGGTCTTAGTAGAGCTGTTTTTTCTATCTTTTCAGAAAGAGAGCATTTTCAAGATAATAGATACTTGATGTTATGTGCTGTTATATAAGGTTATCAAATTTTTATTTTATGTAGTAATTAAAAGTTTGGTGGTTTTTAAGTATGTATAACTGGAAGAGGCTCCTTAGGGCTGACCACTTGTTTTGTAGATACAAAAAGGATTCCATTTATTTTAGAAAGTTAAAAGATGTGCATGAGGAGCACATGAGAAGAAAAGTTTGGATGCTATAAAAAAACGTGATCAGAACCTGCTTCCAATGTAAATCTTGCATGGGCTGGAGAAAATCCTGTTGGTCTTAAGGAAGATGAATTGGTTTTCTCTTAAATTATATAGAGTTTTGTAAAAAATAAAATGGGAGAAATAAATGCGCTTAGGTGGGCGTTTGTATGCGGCAATAGATATTCTAAAAGATATAGAAACTCGGCATCGCCCGGTAGGTGAAGCTTTAAAAGATTGGGGACTTTCTCATCGCTTTGCTGGAGCAGGCGACCGAGCTGCAATTGGTACAATTGTTTATGATGTTTTAAGACGACGCTATTCTTTACAATGGCGTATGGAGAGTGATGACATGAGGAATATCGTTTTCGGCACCTTATTAGACGCTGGAAAAATGACGATTGAACAAGTTGATAGTGAATTAGAAGGAGATCGATTTGCACCACAGCTATTAGGTTCTAAACAGCGCCAATCGTGGCAAAAACAACAATTAATTGATGCACCAGACTATATTCGTGGTGATATTCCTCAATGGTGTCAAGCGCATCTTCTTCCTTTATTTTCCGATAATTGGGTCATTGAAGCTGCTGCATTAGCAACACGTCCTTCTTTAGATTTACGCGTGAATAGCTTGAAGACAACATCAGAAAAGTTATTCAAGGAATTAGCAAACACCAAAGCTCAACCGTTGTTATGGTTTCGGCAAGCCTTAAGGATTGCACCTATTGAAAAGTTTGGACGTCATCCCAATGTTCAGATAGAACCAGCTTTTCAAAGGGGGCACTTTGAAATACAGGACTTGGGCTCTCAGATTGTTGCTTATCTTGTAGAAGCAAAGGCAGGTATGCAGGTGCTGGATTATTGTGCTGGAGCTGGTGGAAAAACATTAGCCTTAGCTTCCAGTATGGAGAATCAGGGGCAAATTTATGCTTATGATTCAAACAAAGCCCGCTTAGCTCCTATTTTTGATCGTCTTCGACGTGCTGGTGTTCGTAATGTGCAGGCATGTGGGAATGTAGAAGAATTAAAGCCGTTAGTTGGTCAGATGGATATTGTGCTGCTAGATGCGCCATGTAGTGGTACAGGAACATGGAGGCGGAGGCCAGACACGAAGTGGCGCTTGACGTTAGAACAGGTAAGACAACGCCAAACAGAACAGAAGGTTATTTTGAATGAGGCTATAGATTATCTTAAACCAAATGGGCGTTTAGTCTATATTACATGCTCTCTTTTTGTGGATGAGAATGAGGAACAAATTTTCCGTTTTCTTCAACAGCATTCCAATTTTTATCCAATAAGTATGAGTGCACTCTGGCAGCAACATTTTAGTTTTTCGCCTGTGCAACCAATTTTTTCAAATTATGGACTTACTTTATCGCCAGCAGCAACAAAAACAGATGGCTTCTTTTTATCTGTGTTGCAAAAAAAACATTGATACATATTCTCACATTTTTATCTTAAATTTTACGAGAAAAATCTTTTTCTTAATCGAATAGGCTTGTGAAAAGAGAAAGATTAAATCATAAATCTTATTGGTTCTTTTTATAATTATTGATTGGTTTTTTATGAGCGTATCACATCCAGACACTGTTCTTATTATTGATTTTGGTTCACAAGTCACACAACTGATCGCACGGCGGGTGCGAGCAATGGGTGTCTATTGTGAAATTGTTCCTTGTCGATTAGCTTTGGAAGGTATTAAGAGAATACAACCTAAAGCTATTATTTTATCAGGTAGTCCTTATTCAGTTATTGATGGCGGTTCGCCACGTGCTCCGATGGAAGTTTTTGAAATTGGTGTTCCAGTTTTTGGTATTTGTTATGGTGAACAAGTCATGTGCGTTCAACTTGGTGGAAAGGTTGAAGCTGGACATGAACGTGAATTTGGGCGCGCTTTTTTGGAGATACAAGAAAAGAATGCACTTTTTGATGGAGTGTGGGAAAAAGGATCTTGTTATCAAGTATGGATGAGTCACGGTGATCGTGTGACGGCTTTACCAGAAGGTTTTCGTGTAATAGGAACATCAAAAGGTGCTCCCTATGCTGCGATTGCTGATGAAAAAAGGCATTTTTACGCTGTGCAATTTCATCCTGAAGTTGTTCATACACCCGATGGTACAAAGCTGTTGCAAAATTTTATTCATAAAATTTCTGGTCTTAAAAGCAATTGGTCAATGACTTCGTATCGTGAGCAGGTAATTGCCGATATACGCAAAAAGGTTGGGAAAAGCCGTGTGATCTGTGGTCTTTCAGGTGGTGTTGATTCAACAGTTGTTGCTGTACTTCTCCATGAAGCAATAGGAGAGCAACTGACATGTATTTTTGTAGATCATGGGTTAATGCGTAAGAATGAGGCTGAAGAGATTCTCACACTCTTTCGAGATCATTATAACATAGAGCTTATTCATGTTAATGCCGCCAACATGTTTCTCAACGCTCTAGAAGGTGAAATAGATCCAGAGAAAAAACGTAAAACGATTGGCCGCCTTTTTATAGAAGTTTTTGAAGAAGAAACTAAAAAAATAGGAGGTGTGGAATTTTTAGCACAGGGAACGCTTTATTCGGATGTTATTGAGAGTGTATCGGCTATTGGTGAATCGGTGACAATTAAAAGCCATCATAATGTAGGGGGGTTACCGGAACGAATGAAGATGAAGCTTGTAGAGCCGTTACGCGAGCTGTTTAAGGATGAGGTTCGCTCGTTAGGGCGAGAGTTAGGATTGTCGGAAGAGTGTATTGGCCGTCATCCTTTTCCGGGACCCGGTCTTGCAATTCGGTGTCCAGGCGCAGTTACACGTGAAAAATTAGAAATTTTACGTGAAGCGGATGCTATCTACCTTGATGAAATTCGTAAAGCCGGCCTTTATGATAAAATTTGGCAGGCTTTTGCTATTCTTCTCCCTGTTCAGACTGTTGGTGTTATGGGCGACGGGCGCACTTACGAATTTGTTTGTGCTCTTCGTGCGGTAACATCTGTAGATGGAATGACTGCTGATTTTTATCCATATGATATGGAGTTTTTAAGCAAAACAGCAGCACGCATTATTAATGAAGTGAGAGGTATTAATCGTGTTGTGTATGATGTAACTTCAAAGCCTCCTAGTACTATTGAGTGGGAATGATTGAAATAAAGTATAAAACCTTTTAACAAAAGAGTATTGCTTAAAATTAATATTCGGGAGAGTGGATAGAGAAAACAATTTTGAAAAAATTGTTTTACACTTTGTATGATTTTTAAAAAGTCATTATTTGATTTATATGAACCGATATTGTTTAAAATTGAGAAGTGTGAAATTTTGCATGTCTGAGAAAAAAATTGTTGCACACCGTGGTGGAGCGAACCTTTATCCCGAAAATACACTTTCGGCATTTCGTCACGCAATTGCATTAGGAGTCGATGAAATTGAATGTGATGTCCATCTTCTGAAAAGTGGTGAGGTGGTTGTATTCCACGATTTTCATCTGGAACAACTGGTTGGGAAAAAAGGATATATTCACGATATTGATAATGAAACACGCAAAAAACTCTGCGTGAAAGGAAGCACTGAAGCGCCCCCTTTATTAGAAGAGGTGCTTGATCTGTTGGTGCCAACCCACGTTGCCCTTCATCTTGAAATTAAAACATGTGGTGAAGTTGAGCGTGAGACTATTTTATCCCAAAAAGCACTTGCATTAATAAAAAGCCGAAATTTAGCAGAACGGATTTCTGCCATCAGTTTTGATCCTGCGAGCCTTCATCCCTTTATTGAAGCAGGAATAACATCTGGGCCATGTATTGATAGCTTTGAAGGTGATATGTCCCGTCATTTTTCTGAATGGAAACGGTTAGGGTATTCTGATCTAAGTTTAAATGGTTCCATTGCCTCACAGGTTTTTATTGAATCTGCGCTTGAAGCTGGCTTTACTGTGGGGGTATGGACAATCAACGGGAAAGCTCGGTTATCGCATTGGCTTGATATGCCTGTACATTATATCACGACAGATCAACCTGATTTGGCTTTACAATTACGTGCACAAAGATAAAAAGCTTATTACCATACAAAAGAAATGATACAGTCCATAAAAATTGAAGTCGATAGGAGAAAATGAGAAGTTTTTGCTAATAGTGCTTATAAGCTTAAAGTCTCTATTTTATTTACTTGTTACTTGTGCGTTTTCCTGTAGTTTTATTAAAAGTATGAAAATTCTGATAAGGGACAGTGAAACTTAGTTTTTTACCATAGTCGCTTGTAAGGCGTTCCCTTATTTCAACAGTAAAAATGGTATCGTTCCAACGCGTTAAAATATGGCATCCTGTCCCGACAGGCTTGATAAGCTCGATTTGTGTGTGAAAGACAGGTCCTTGATCTGGATATTCTCCCAACAAGATTACTTCTGGTCTGAATGCCAAAAGCTCTGTTTCTTGACTATAAGACAATGAATGATCTAAGTGTTGTTCTAGGACTTGGCGATCAAGAAAGTTCATAGGGGGAGAACCAATAAAATCAGCAACAAATGTTGTTGCTGGGTAGTCGTAAATTTCCATTGGCGTTCCAATTTGCTCGATGGCTCCTTTATTCATGACAACTATTCTATCGGCCAGTGTCATCGCTTCTAGTTGATCATGAGTAACATAGAGGCTTGTTGTTTCCAATGAACGCTGGAGTGTTTTAATCTCAATACACATTTGTGCACGCAGTTTCGCATCAAGGTTTGAAAGTGGTTCATCAAAGAGAAAAACACGTGGTTGACGCACAATCACACGCCCCATCGCAACACGTTGTCGTTGTCCTCCCGATAGTTGTCGTGGTTTACGATCAAGAAATGGCTCTATTTGTAAAAGCTTTGCAGCATGCGTGATACGCCTATTTATTTCGTCTTTAGGTGTTTTACGATTTTTAAGCCCATATTCTAAATTTCCACGAACGGTCATATGGGGATAAAGTGCGTAATTTTGAAAAACCATAGCAATATCACGATCAGCTGGTTCACGCTCATTGATACGCTCATTATCGATATAAAGTTCACCCGAGGTGATACGCTCAAGTCCTGCAATGATACGTAATAGTGTTGATTTGCCACATCCTGAGGGACCAACAAGGACAAGAAGTTCCTTATCGGCAACAGTCAAATTTAAGTCCTCAATGACAATAATATTGTTGTCATACTGTTTTTTTATATTTGATAACTGGATTGTGGCCACAGTCATTTCTCCGTTTCAATAAGTCCTTTGATAAAAAGCCGCTGCATGCAAATAACGACAAGAACAGGTGGAACCATGGCAACGACCGATACTGCCATGAGTATATTCCATTGAGGATCATGTTGAATTGATTCTACGATAAGTTGTTTTAAAATAATAAGAATAGTTTGATGATTTTGATCAGTTGTAACTACAAGAGGCCAGAGATATTGTACCCATCCATAAATGAACATAATAATAAATAAAGCGGCAATATTGCTTTTGCTGAGAGGAAGAAGAATATCTTTGAAGAATTTAAATGGTCCTGCACCATCAACACGCGCAGCTTCTAAAAGTTCATCAGGAACAGTCAAAAAAAATTGACGAAATAAAAATGTAGCCGTTGCAGATGCAATGAGCGGAATAATCATTCCACCATAGGTATTTATCATTCCTAATTTTGCAACTACAGTATATGTTGGAATAATACGAACTTCGACAGGGAGCATCAATGTGACAAAGATGATGGCAAAAGCAGTTTTACGGAAGGGGAAGCGCATGTAGACAATTGCATACGCAGAAAGGAGTGAAATAATAATTTTTCCAATACTAATACCAAGAGCCATAATGAGCGAATTCATTAAAAGTGGCCAGAGATTAGGCAAACCAAGCTTTTGAAGGCCATCACCAAAGATTGTTTTATAGTTTTCTAGAGCGTGCTTCCCTAGTAAAAGAGGAAGTGTTCCTGAGCTAAACGCCGCTGAGCTATGGGTTGATGCGATGATAGCGACATAAACTGGAAAACAAATAATGATAATGCCAACAATGAGGGTGAGATGGGTTAAAAATTTCAAAACAGGGCGATTTTCAACCATACTTCGCTTCCCTAATATTGTACGCGACGTTCAAGCCAGCGGAACTGGATAAACGTTAGGACAATAACCATTAACATTAATATCGTTGATTGTGCTGATGATGCACCAATCATTTGGTTTTTAAAGCCATCATCATATACTTTGTAGACGAGAGTGCTTGTTGCACGTGCAGGACCTCCAGAGGTCATGTTATCAATAATGCCAAATGTATCAAACATAACATATTGGATATTGACGATAAGAAGAAAAAAGGTCGTCGGTGAAATCTGTGGGAATACTACAGTCCAAAACCGTTTAAAAGGACCAGCACCATCAATTGCTGCTGCCTCTATTTGGGAACATGGAACAGACTGAAGTCCTGCGAGAAAAAAGAGAAAATTATAGGAAATTTGTTTCCAGCTAGCTGCAATTACAATAAGGATCATTGCTTGAGTGCCATTAATACGATAATTCCATATAACACCTATTTTCTCTAAAAGAAAAGGGATAATCCCAATGGTTGGATGAAAAATGAATAACCATAATATACCCGCCAATACTGGAGCAACAGCATAAGGCCAGAGTAAGAGCATTGTGTAGGCTTTTTTTGCACGGATGACTCGATCAACACAGGCAGCTAAAAGAAGCGATATCGTCATTGAAGAAAGAGTAACGGAGATAGAAAACACTGCAGTTGTGAGAAGTGATTGCAGATAAGAAGGATCAGTAAGAATTGTCACATAATTTTCAAAGCCAACAAAGGTTGTCGTAAAACCAAAAGCATCTTCACGCTCGAAAGATGATTTTACCGCTTGAGCAGCGGGCCAAAGGAAAAATAAAAAAGTCACAACAAGCTGAGGCAAAAGCAGCCAGTAAGGGAGTAGACTGTTTTTGAAATATGCCTGTTTTTCTTGCATTCGTATGGCTTTTCAAATATAGGTACTTTAGAAAGATGAACAAAAAGAACTGAAGAAACTTAACTATTTGGTTAAATTTTTGATCTTCAATGATTGGCTTTTTCAAATTCACGTAAGAGTTTATTGCCGCGTTCAACTGTTGCATCTAAACCATTTTGAGGTGTTTTTGAGCCACTAAGAACAGCTTCTAATTCCTGATCAAGAATAGAACGAATTTGCGGTAAATTACCAAATCTTACACCCTTTGAGTTAACAGTTGGCGTGTTAAGAGTAATCTGTTTAATGGCAATATCAGCGCCAACATTTTTCTCGTAATAATGTTGTTCTTTGCTCAGTTCGTAAGCAGCTTTTGTAGTTGGCAGATAACCTGTTGTCTGATGCCACCTAGCTTGATTATCGGCTTGCGAAAGAAATTTAAGAAAAGCTGCTGCACCTGCATATTCTCTGGACGTATGACCTCTTAAAGCCCAAATAGAAGCTCCACCAATAATTGAATTCTGTGGTGCTGCATTTATATCATCATAATAGGGCAGCATACCAAATCCAACATTAAATTGCGCTTCAGAAACGATACCTGCACGCGCTCCTGAAGATTGCATAAAGATTGCGCAATTTTGTGACATAAACATCGGTGTTGCATCTAATGCACCGGAAGGACCGCCATAGCGGAAAATACCTTGATCAGACCATTTTTTAAGATCAGTCCACATACGTACTTGCATAGGCCCATTAAACGTGAGTTCTGTATCAAGTCCACCAAAACCATTTTCTTTTGTTCCAAAAGGAACATTGTGCAATGCTGAAAAATTTTCTATGCCAATCCATTGAGCTGCATAAGCCATTGTAAAACCACAACTTGCCGCTTTAGTTTCAAGAATTTTTTTGGAGAATTTTTCAATATCTTGCCATGTTCTAGGTGGCTGTTCTGGATCAAGCCCTGCTTTTTTGAATATATCCTTATTATAATAAAGGATCGGTGTTGAAGCGTTGAATGGCATAGAAAGCATTCGTCCCTGAACATCAGAGTAATAACCACTGATAGCAGGTAAATAATCAGCAAAATCGAGTTCTTGTTTTGTATCAGCCATAAGTTGATAAATGGGATAAACAGCACCTTTTGCAGCCATCATAGTTCCAGTGCCAATTTCATAGATTTGGGCAAGAACCGGTTGTTTCTTTCCACGAAATGCTGAAATGAGTGAGATCATACCTTCCTCATATTCACCACGAAATGAAGGAATAATTTTGTAATCAGACTGACTCGCATTAAAATCGTTAATGAGGTGTTCAGTCTGTTTTCCTAGCTCGCCGCTCATGGAATGCCAAAAGCTAATTTTTGTTTGCGCAAAACCCGCTGTTGTTACGCTGATAGCAACGATAAATGTCATTATAAAAAGATAAAAACGAATCATGGTTCCCCCTTTTTGAAGTGATAGAATACAGGTTCCCTTTAGATTTATGGTGTTATATATGTACATGCCATGACAGTTTTAATTTATAAAATGTTGGTCCATTTAAACAGGAACCACCAAAAGGTCAAACAAATTTGTTTAGACTTATCTGTTTTTCCTTTTTGAGAGTTATAGCATGTTAACGGGATTACCTTTTAAACAGCTGATAAAAAACTGAAATGGTTTAAATGAATAAAGTAGAAAAGAATATCAGGGATACAAACAGTAAATGTCATTCAGTTATGGTTATCGCGGTATTCAAATTTATTTTTTTAAGAGAGTTTTTGGTTTTTGTATTATTTGTCGTAATAATTGGGAGGTGATAATTTTGAGGCCACTGCTTGCATTCCAATTATGATAATGCTTACTAAAGCGGATTTTTTTAATTTATTCAGACGCTATTTCTCTCTTAAACTTTTTGGTGCTCTTACAAATCATGTTTTGGCTTGTGTTTTATTATTTAGGAGATGCCTGACGAACTTTGTTTCTTAGTGAACGAGATATTTCGGTGTGTTTAGCAGTATCCTTGATCTATAACCAAAATGATCTTGTTTTATTTAGCATTGTAACACATTTTCAAGAACGCATATGCATTTAGAAAATTTGAAAAATGAGAAAGAGAGAAAGTAAGTTCAAGTATCAATGTAGTTTTTGTATGCGAAAGATTTATTGGTAATCTTGAGAATGATATTTTTTAAAGTAATAGGTAAAGCGTTTTGTAGCTTGATGGTAGATTTTGTTGATTTATCTTAGTGTTTTGTCGTTGCATCGATAATAGTTTCAACATTATGTGCCATCATATCGAGATAAGTTGCAGCAGGTCCATTTTCGTCCGACAATGCATCGGAATACAGTGTTCCACCGATTTTTAAACCTGTTTCTTTTGAGATCTGTTTTATGAGACGAGGGTTAGAGATGTTTTCAACGAACAGCGCAGCTGCTTTATGCATTTTAATTTGTTTGATAAGTTTGGCGACATCTGCTGCAGTCGCTTCAGCTTCTGTTGAAGCACTTTGAGGGGCAAGTATGGTAAAACCATATTCTTGGGCAAAATAACCAAAGGCGTCATGAGATGTGATAATAATACGTTTATCTTTGGGAATGGTCGCAATCTTTGATTTAAGTTTTTTTTGTGCTGCTTTAAGCTTTTGAATATAGGCTTCGGAATTTTTTCTATAGTTTACACAGGATTGTTGATCAATTTTACAGAAGGCAGTGGTGATATTTTTAATATAAATTTCGACATTAGGGATAGTTTGCCAAGCATGTGGATCAATACCACTGTTGTGCTGATGTTGGGCACTATGTTCTTTATTTTTAATTTCGAGGAAGGGAATGTTGGCACTAACTTCAACAAGAAGTGCTTTTGTCCCGCTTGCTGTGATGAGGCGGTCAATGAAGCCTTCTAAATGAAGCCCGTTGATGAAAATAATATGAGCATTTCTCAGAGCTTGGGCATTATTGGGGGTAGGTTCATAAGTGTGAGTATTCGCATTAGGACCGACCAAGGTAGTCATAGAAATATTGTCACCTCCTACATTTTTTACTAAATCTGCAAGAATAGAAAAGCTCGCGACAACTTTAATCTTATTATGTGCAGCAGCAGAAAATGGAAAAAGGGCAAGCAAGTAGAGAGCGCCAAGCAGAACAAATTGTTGAATGAGTTTAAGCACAGTTATTTCCTTAAGGTGGGGAGGAACGTATAAAAAAGTTGGGGAAACCATGCTACAATGAAGCCGCGTGGACTTATGAAGCAGGAAAAAAGATAAATAAATCCTGCGGCAATGATGATAGCAGGGCCAGAGGGAAGTGATAGATGAAAAGAAAGCAATAGGCCACATATACTAGAAATGATTCCCAAAAGGGTGGAAAGTATGCAGATAGGTCCCAGACGTGAAAGCCAAAAACGGGCTGTAATAGCTGGAATCATCATAATGCCGACAGAAAGTAACGTTCCTAGTGATTGAAAACCGCCAACCAGATTCAGCACAACAAGTCCAAGCAATGATACATGAACATATTTACTCAATGGAGAGAGAGATTTAAAAAAAAGGGGATCAAAGCTTTCTACTACGAGTGCACGCCAGAAAGTGCAGAGACTGCACACTGTTATTAACGTTATAGTCGTGATCAGTAAAAGGGACTGTGTATCAAGTGCAAGTACCGAGCCAAATAAGAGATGAAGCAGATCAATCGTTGAATTTTTAAGTGAAACAATGATGACACCTGTTGCAAGTGCAATGAGATAAAAGACTGTCATTGATGCATCTTCTTTCTGAAAGCTATTTCGTGAAATCAAGGCGGTTGCTAAAGCAACAACGATGCCAGCTAAGATGCCACCAAATGTCATAGATATGAGAGAAAAACCACAAAACAGAAAAGCAGCAGCAACACCAGGAAGAATGGCGTGAGATATAGCATCTCCTGTTAAACTCATCCCGCGTAGCATCAAAAATACACCAATAGGACAAGCACTGATGGACAGGAGAATCGAACCGATAAGGGCGCTTTGCATAAAATGGAAATCAACGAAGGGGGCAAGAAAAAATGCGTACACGTATTATAGCCTAATAGAGTGAGAATCATTGAGGGGAAGATACTGTTTTAGTACGCTGATATGAAAAGAGTTAGATGTGATGGGTGATATAAAGTGATGAATATTGTCATGGAAAAACTGTGTCGTTTCTCCATAAAAGGCGTTTTGTTTATTAATATGAATCATATGAGGAAAATATTCTTGTACAATGAGTGGATTATGGAGTGCAGTAAGAACTGTTCGTCCTTGTTGTTGCCAGTGGGCTATCAACGCAAGAAGATCTTTTTGAGTATTGCAATCTATACCATTGAAAGGTTCATCAAGCAAAATAATATCGGCATCTTGTACAATAATACGTGCAAAAAGTGCACGTTGTAATTGGCCACTTGATAATGTGTCAAGTGAACGGGTGGCGAGTGTCGTGAGCCCAACCATTTCAAGTGCATTCTGAATTTTAGAATAATAAGGGCGCTGGTTTTTCCACAATCCACAAAAAGACCATAGTCCCGTTTTTATAAGTGCTTCTACATCAATTGGAAATGTTTGATCTATATCACATTGCTGAGCGAGATAAGCAATTCGACTTTTCTTTGGTTTTGTAATTTTACCCCTGATAGGTTTAATCAAACCGGCGATAGTTTTCAGCAGTGTAGATTTTCCAGCACCATTATCACCTGTTATTGCAACTAACGAACCAGCTTTTAATTTTGCTGAAAAATTCTTTATAGCTATTCTATTTACATAGCCTAATGTTGCATCATCAAAATGCAGCCCCATAATCTATACTACCTTTGCTTATTTACCGCAGTAACATATGTAATAATATAACATTTGTCAACAAAATGTTATATTATTACATATGTTTTGGGAGCTAAGCATTTCGGTGGGAAGATCGTGGAAAATTCAAAATAATGTTTGAATTTTCCTTGACGAAAGAGAGGGGGTGTATACTATATATAGTATCAGAATGATTGGTGATTCTAAATAAGCACAAGTGAGGGTATAGTGTGTTTCTTTTGGTGTCTGAATTATTTCCATAATGTAATCGCGAAGAGTTTATTGACCAAGAGTAGAGTAGTATTTCTTCTACTGGGATGCCTCTATCGGGGGGATTCCCTTTCGTTTTTGTGAGTTGGTTTTTGTATGAAAGCAAAACTAAAGTATTGGGGAACGGCTATTGAAAGCGTTAGAGGGGATAGTTTTTTAGACAGTAGGAGGGCATTGTAATGCGAGCAAAGGATTGTTTTATAGCTGAGGGGCTTTGTCATTTAAGTTATGGGATAATCTTTTATTTCTGTCTTAACTTTTCAGTTATTTGATGAGGCCGTTGCATCTAGGAAGCTTCGTGTTATTTGAACGAACGTTTAGCTACACGTATTTGCGTACGATTACTGTTTTTTGTTATTTTTGAGTATCTTAGAGTTGTTATAATTAACTCTTTGAGGGATGATTTTTTTTTAATTATGAAAGTTGGAGAAAATGCCAATCACTATTTATAGCAAACCATCTTGTGTTCAATGTGATGCTACGCGTCGCGCCTTTGATGCTAAGGGCATTAATTATCGTGTTGTGGACATTTCCCGTGATGAACAAGCATACAGTTTTGTTCAATCTCTGGGCTATCGTCAGGTTCCTGTCGTCGTTTGTGGTGAAAATCATTGGTCTGGTTTTAGACCGGATATGATTAGTGGTCTTTGTGTTTAATGGGTCTTATTGTTTATTATTCGAGTGCAACGGGTAATACTGAACATTTTGTCTCTCAACTTGATCAACGAATCCTCAAGATTGATAAAACCCCTCTATCTGTGTTAATTGATGAGCCTTATGTATTAGCTGTTCCTACATATGCAGATGGTGAAGGGCGAGGTGCTGTGCCGAAAGCGGTTGTTCGTTTCCTCAATGAGATAGAGAACCGCAAATTTATTCGTGGTGTCATTGGTGGTGGGAATCGTAATTTTGGTCGCTATTATAATTTAGCGAGTAAAATTATTGCTGAAAAATGTTTTGTGCCTTGTCTGTATCGTTTTGAGTTACGTGGAACTGACGAAGATATTATTTGTGTGAAGAAGGGATTGGAAAGATTTTGGAAACAATCGGTATAGAACAATCACAGAAGTCAGGTCAGATCATGGATTATCATGCGCTGAATGCAATGCTTAATCTTTATGATGAAAATGGACATATCCAATTTGATATGGATCGGCTTGCGGCACGACAGTATTTTCTCCAACATGTTAATCAAAACACGGTTTTTTTTCATAATCTTAAGGAAAAAATAGATTATTTGATAGAAGAAGGTTATTATGAAAAGGCTTTGTTTGAGCTTTATGATTTTTCTTTTATCAAAAAACTTTTTAAACGCGCTTACGCATTTAAGTTTCGCTTTCCCACTTTTTTGGGCGCATTTAAGTACTATACGAGCTATACATTAAAAACTTTTGATGGAAAGCGCTATCTTGAGCGTTATGAGGATCGTGTTTGTCTTGTTGCTTTATATTTAGCACAAGGAGATAAAGCACTTGCTGAAATTTTTGTGGATGAAATTATTACAGGCCGGTTTCAACCCGCAACGCCGACATTCTTGAATGCGGGGAAAAAGCAACGTGGCGAATTAGTATCATGTTTTTTGTTACGTGTTGAAGACAATATGGAATCAATAGGTCGTTCGGTTAATTCAGCTTTACAACTTTCGAAACGCGGTGGGGGCGTGGCGCTTTGTTTGACAAATTTGCGGGAAGCAGGGGCACCAATTAAGCAAATAGAAAATCAATCTTCAGGTGTATTGCCCGTCATGAAACTTTTGGAAGATTCCTTTTCTTATGCCAATCAACTTGGTGCACGGCAAGGGGCTGGTGCTGTTTATTTACATGCACATCATTTAGATATTATGAAGTTTTTGGATACAAAGCGCGAGAATGCTGATGAAAAAGTCAGAATTAAAACGCTTTCGCTTGGTGTGGTTATTCCTGACATTACTTTTGAGCTTGCACGTAATAATGAGGATATGTATCTATTTTCACCTTATGATATTGAGCGCGTTACAGGTAAACCTTTTAGCGATATTTCTGTGACGGATCATTATCGCTCTTTTGTTGATAATGCAAAGATTCGTAAGAAGAAAATAAGTGCACGCGTTTTTTTTCAGACATTAGCAGAAATCCAATTTGAATCAGGTTATCCCTATATTTTGTTTGAGGACACTGCCAACCGAGCTAACCCGATAGCAGGGCGTATAAGTATGAGCAATTTATGTTCAGAAATATTGCAGGTGAATGAGGCAAGTGAACTGGAAACGGATTTAACTTATCGCACTGTTGGTAGCGATATATCCTGTAATCTTGGTTCAATGAATATTGCAAAAGCGATGGAAAGCAGTAATTTTGGGCAGACGGTGGAAGCTGCTGTTCGTGCTCTTACTGCAGTTTCTGATATGAGTGATATTGCTTGTGTTCCTTCCATTGCGAAGGGTAATGCCGAAAGTCATGCAATTGGTTTGGGACAAATGAATTTGCATGGATTCTTAGCGCGGGAGCGGATCTATTATGGATCTCCAGAAGCGATAGATTTCACCAATATTTATTTTTATATTGTTGTATACCATACCATACGTGCTTCCAATTTAATTGCACGCGAACGTCAGGAAATGTTTGCAGGGTTTGAGAAATCAGCTTATGCAGATGGTCGTTTTTTTGCAAAATATATTGAGAAAGAATGGAAGCCGCAATTTGCGCTTGTACGGGAGCTTTTTGCACGAAATAATATCGCTATACCAGACCAAAAGGATTGGCAGGAACTCAAGAATTTAGTCATTGAATACGGACTTTATAATCGCAATCTGCAGGCTGTTCCTCCTACAGGGTCTATTTCCTACATTAATCATGCAACATCTTCTATTCATCCGATTGCTTCAAAAATTGAGATTCGCAAAGAGGGAAAGATTGGGCGTGTTTATTACCCTGCTCCTTACATGGATAATACAAATTTAAATTTCTACCAGGATGCTTATGAAATTGGTCCTGAAAAAATTATTGATACCTATGCTGCTGCCACGCAGCATGTTGATCAAGGTCTTTCATTAACGTTGTTTTTTCCTGATACTGCTACCACGCGTGATATTAATCGCGCACAAATTTATGCTTGGAAAAAAGGTATAAAGAGTATTTATTATATACGGTTGCGGCAAGTAGCGTTGAGTGGAACAGAGGTGGATGGCTGTGTTTCGTGCAGTCTATAGGAGATAATCATATGACAAAGATTACAACCAAAAATCCTGTTGTGTGTGCTGTTAATTGGAATAGATTGCATGATGAGAAAGATCTTGAAGTATGGAATCGTTTAACTGGAAATTTTTGGTTACCTGAAAAAGTTCCTCTTTCTAATGATATTCCTTCGTGGTCAAGTTTGACAGAGGAAGAACGCAAGTTGACGATTCGTGTTTTTACTGGATTAACTCTCTTAGATACGATTCAAAATACCGTAGGAGCCATTTCACTGATGGCTGATGCAATAACAGAGCACGAGGAGGCAGTATTGACGAATATTGCGTTCATGGAAGCGGTTCATGCACGATCTTATTCCTCTATTTTTTCAACTTTATGTTCGACGGTAGAAGTTGATGATGCGTTTAGGTGGTCAGAAGAAAATAATCATTTGCAAAAAAAGGCTAGATTAGTGCTTGAGCGTTATGAAGCGAATAATCCGCTAAAGAAAAAAATTGCTTCAACTCTGTTGGAAAGCTTTTTATTTTATTCTGGTTTTTATTTGCCTATGTACTGGGCCAGCCGCGCTAAATTGACTAATACAGCTGATCTTATTAGGCTTATTATCCGTGATGAGGCTGTACATGGTTATTATATAGGCTATAAATTTCAATTGGGGTTTGCAAAACTTGATGACGTTCAAAAGCAGGAAATTAAAGATTTTGCTTTTAACTTACTCTTCGACCTTTATAATATTGAGTGCAAATACACTGAAGATCTTTATGATGCACTTGGATTGACAGAAGATGTTAAAGTTTTTCTTCATTATAATGCAAACAAGGCCTTAATGAATCTGGGTTTTGAAGCTCTTTTTCCTCCTGAGGTTTGTCGTGTTAATCCTGCTATTTTAGCAGCTTTGTCACCAAGCGCAGATGAAAATCATGACTTCTTTTCAGGGTCTGGTTCTTCTTATGTTATTGGTAAGGCGGTTGCTACCACAGATGATGATTGGGAATTTTAATGATTGCATATAAAAAGGAGTGCACGAGGTATACCGCTTAAGTCTTTGCGCATTTCTAGACATTGGAAGTCATTCTTTTCAAATAAGTCGCAGACTTCTTTTTCTTGAGAATGGCCGATTTCAACAGCAATATAACCGTTGTTTTTTAAGTGTTTTTTTGCTTTACGAGCGAGCTTTCGATAAAAATCAAGGCCATCTTTTCCACCGATCAGTGCGCGCAGTGGATCATGCAGACGTACTTCTTTTGCAAGGTTTTTGATATCTGTCTCCGGAATATAGGGTGGATTGGAAATAATAAGATCAAATTGACCTATAACAGAATCAAACCAATCGCTAAGAAGAGGTGTAAAACGGTGTATAACATCCGCATTCTTTGCATTTTTTGTGGCGGTTTTAAGAGCATCTTCAGAAATATCGACAGCCATGGCATAAGATTGGGGAATTTGCTTGAGAATCGCAATGGCAATAGCGCCACTTCCTGTTCCCATATCAAGCAATGTTGTTTTTCCTGATTTTTCACCCTGTTTTTTGAGGAGAGGTAAAACAAGATCTACCAGTGTTTCTGTGTCGGGACGTGGTTCAAATGTATCGTGAGATAATGCGAAGGATATGCCATAAAATTCTCGTTTTCCGATAATACGGTAAACTGGTTCTCCAGCAATACGTCGTCGTATAGCGTTTTTTAATTGTGTCCTTTGCTCAAAAGACAAGCACAGATCTGGTTGGAGAATTCTATCAGATGTGTTTGTACCTGTTATCCATTCGACGAGTATTTTTGCATCAAGATTGGCTTCAGAAACTCCTTGGCTGCGTAATTTTTTTTGAGTTTTTGGGATGGTATTGTTGAGAGAATGCTTGTTCATCCATGATTGTCCATTTCCATAAGGAGAGCTGTCTGATGGTCGGATATGAGTGCATGAATAATTTCATCAAGATCTCCTTCTAATACGCGGTCAAGCTTATATAGAGTGAGATTAATACGATGATCCGTAATACGTCCTTGCGGAAAATTATAAGTACGAATACGTTCTGAGCGATCACCAGAACCGACTTGGTTTTTACGGGAAGCTGAACGTTCACTTTCCGCTTTCTGTCGTTTGATATCGAATAGGCGCGCTCGTAGAATTTGAAGTGCCCGTGCTCGGTTTTGGTGCTGGGATTTTTCTGCTTGTACAACCATAATTCCCGTTGGAATATGCGTAATACGAACAGCGGAATCAGTTGTATTGACATGCTGTCCTCCTGCTCCAGAGGCACGCATCGTATCAATACGAATATCTTCTGGACGAATTTCAATATCAATTTCTTCAGCTTCAGGAAGCACTGCAACGGTAGCTGCAGATGTATGGATACGTCCACCTGTTTCTGTTTCAGGGATGCGTTGTACACGATGAACGCCTGATTCAAATTTCAGTTTAGAAAAGACACCTTTGCCCGAAATGGTTGCAATAATTTCTTTATATCCACCAACTTCTCCCTCATTAAGCGAAACGACTTCAACTTTCCAGTTATGAGAAGCGGCATAACGTTCATACATGCGAAAAAGATCACCGGCAAAAAGTGCTGCTTCTGATCCCCCTGTTCCTGCTCGAATTTCAACAATGGCACTTTTTTCATCAGCAACATCTTTAGGCAAAAGAAGAATTTGAAGTTCTTGCTCAAGTTGTTCCATTTTCTGATATAATAATGGTAGCTCTTCTTGGGCAAGGTTGCGCATCTCTGTATCTGTTAGTTTATCACTGATAATAGTTTCGAGTTCTGTTATTTCCGTGTGGAGAGCATTTAACGTTCGTATCGAGGTAACGATTGGCTGTAATTCTGCATATTCAGAAGCTAATTTTACATAAGTTTCAGCATTTGGGTTTTTAGCCATTTGGCTTTCAATTATTTCAAAGCGCTTTTCAAGCTGTCTCATACGATCTTGTGGCAAAGAAACCATGATAATATTGGCCTAATTTGTTATAATAATTTTATTGTAATATTGATGATTGAGTACTTTATAGCATCATATAAAAAGGAGTAATAAAGCAGAAAAGCTTTCTTGCCAATGAAAACTGTAGGTTCTTAAGGGGAACTTGTGCAAAATTGGGTTTGCATGGAAGGTTTTTTGATTATATGTGCGAAACCGTCACTTTAAAAATTGCGTTTTTTCCCATAAAGTTCAAGGCGATGGTGAATGATATCATAGCCAAGAGATTTAGCAATTTCCTCTTGCAGTTTTTCAATGATATCAGAATGAAATTCAATAACTTGCCCTGTTTCCATATCAATGAGATGATCATGATGTTGCCCATCTGCCTGCTCAAAACGAGATGGCCCACCACTAAAAGTATGGCGATGAATTGTCCCGTTTTCTTCTAATATTTTCATAGTTCTATAAACGGTTGAAAGCGAAACGCTAGAATCTATTTTGTGAGCGCGCTGAAAAATCTCAAACGCATTTGGATGGTCATTTGTGTCGGCCAAAATATCAAGAATAATGCGTCTTTGACGTGTTACCCTTAAACCTGCAGTGCGTAATTCCTGCTCATAGTTTCGCTTTTTATTCATCTTCTTAATTATTTGTTTTTCAAACAAAGGCGCCATGACAATGTTTGTATTTTTTCTCTGAACCACAAGGACAACGCTCATTACGTCCAACCTTTCCCCAAGTGGTCACATCTTTTGGGTCACGGTCTTTTGGGTTAACAATTCTATTTTCTTGTGTTTGTGCCCACAAGATTGGAGCATTTTCTTCACCTTGATCATTTGGAGCGGAGTTACCAGCATCTGTTTGCTCGAGGTTGAGAGGTTCTGTGGATTGCTGAACGATTTCGAAACGCATAAGTTTAGAAGTAACGATTCTGCGTAAATTTCTAAGCATGTTCTGAAAAAGTTCAAACGACTCTGTTTTATATTCGTTGAGGGGATCCCGTTGTGCATAACCACGAAAACCAACGACAGAACGCAAATGGTCTAAACTTACCAGATGTTCACGCCATAACATATCAATGGTTTCAAGTAATATAGCTTTATGAAAATAAGCCATAACTTCTGGAGAGTAGCGTTCAGTACGTTCATTTTCAAGTTTGGTAACAGCATCTGATATGCGTTCTAAAATTTGTTCTTCAGCAATTCCATCTTCTTTTGCCCATTCTTCTATTGGAAGCTCAAGATTGAAGAGTTGATGAATTTCCTCTTGTAGTGCTTTCACATTCCATTTCTCAGAATATGTTCCAGATGGGATATAGGCATCTACGAGATCTTCGACTACTTCATTGCGCATTTCAAGGATCATGTCTGTTAAATCGTCTGCATTCATAACTTCCATACGCTGTTCAAAAATAACTTTGCGTTGGTCATTCATGACATCGTCATATTTTAACAAATTTTTACGAATTTCAAAATTTCGTGCTTCAACTTTTTTTTGCGCTTTCTCTAGGGCTTTATTAATCCATGGATGTATAATAGCTTCATCTTCCTTCAATCCAAGCTTTTGCAACATGCCATCCATACGATTGGAGCCGAAGATACGCATGAGATCATCTTGAAGAGAAAGAAAAAATTTGGAACGGCCAGGATCACCTTGACGACCAGAACGTCCACGCAGCTGGTTATCAATACGACGGCTCTCATGACGTTCAGTAGCGATGACGTAAAGACCACCAGCAGCTAATGCCTTTTCTTTGAGTTGTTGAACATCTTTTTTAATTTCTTCAACTTTAGCTGTCCGCTCTGCTCCATCAGGCATATCTTGTAATTCTTGCCGGATACGCATTTCAACATTACCACCAAGCTGTATATCAGTACCGCGACCAGCCATATTGGTTGCGATGGTTAAAGCTCTAGGAACCCCTGCTTGTGCAATAATGTAGGCTTCTTGCTCATGATAGCGGGCATTTAAGACTCTAAAATCACTAATGCCTTCTTTGCGCAAACGTTCTGCTAATTGTTCTGATTTTTCAATAGAAGTTGTTCCAACAAGAATAGGCTGCCCTTTTTCATGTGCTTGACGAATATCATGTACAATAGCACGATATTTCTCTTCTGCTGTTCGATAGATTTCATCATCTTCATCACAACGCTGTACTGGTAAGTTTGTAGGAACTTCTACAACTTCAAGACCATAAATATTACGGAACTCTTCGGCTTCTGTTGCGGCAGTTCCAGTCATCCCAGACAACTTTCTATACATACGAAAATAATTTTGGAAAGTGATGGAAGCAAGGGTCTGATTTTCTGGTTGAATAGCAACATGCTCTTTAGCTTCTAAGGCTTGATGGAGCCCTTCAGAATAACGCCGTCCTGGCATCATACGACCTGTAAATTCGTCAATGATAACAATTTCATCATTGCGAACAATGTAATCCTTATCACGGACAAACAGCTTATGGGCTTTTAGGGCGTTATTGATATGATGGACGATAGCAACATTTTCTATGTCGTAAAGACTTTCACCTTTAAGATGCCCAGCTTGTTCGAGCATTTGTTCGATTTTTTCAGTACCAACTTCGGTAAAAGTTGTTGTTTTTTGTTTTTCGTCTATTTCATAATCTTCTGGTGTTAAGGCAGGAATAAATGTATCAATAAGGTTATAGAAGTCGGTACGATCTTCTAGAGGACCAGAAATAATAAGGGGAGTTCGTGCTTCATCAATGAGGATCGAATCAACTTCGTCAACAATTGCGTAATGATGCCCACGCTGGACCATTTGACTACGATCAAAAGCCATATTATCACGCAGATAATCGAAGCCCAATTCATTATTTGTTGCATAGGTGATGTCACATGCATAGGCTGCTCGGCGTGCATCATTATCAAGATCATGCAGAATCACACCGGTTGTTAACCCCAAAAAACTGAAGATTTTTCCCATTGTTTCAGCATCACGACTAGCAAGATAATCGTTTACCGTAACGACGTGAACGCCTTTTCCTTCTAATGCATTGAGATAAATTGGCAGAGTTGCCATTAATGTTTTACCTTCACCGGTGCGCATTTCAGCAATACCGCAGTCATGAAGAACCATTCCACCAATAAGCTGTACATCAAAAGGGCGCATATCATAAACACGTTTTGCTGCTTCACGAACAGTTGCAAAAGCTTCTGGTAGAAGCAAATCAACGGTTTCACCTTCCATGAGACGATTACGAAATGCATCAGTTTTTTGGCAGAGTTGTGCATCGCTTAATTTCACGAATTGTTCTTCTAAAGCATTAATTTGTACAACTTTTTGGCTAAGCATTTTGAGACGTCGCTCATGAGCTGAACCAAAAAATTTACGCGCAAAGACACCTAAACCGACCATCCCTAGCCCTTTCTCTTAATTGTTGTTACCTCTGTTGGGTAACCCATATGCTATCCCCATACTCCTGCAACTCCCAAGGCATTTAACATAACTGGACGCAAAGGGTACCGTTATATTTGTTGGTGTGCAATTTTTTATTTTAATTGTAAAGTAGAGATAAGAGGCTAAGCGCACCGTGTCAACTTTGGTAATGCTGTTTGGTTGAGACAATACAAAGTAATTTAGGATATAATACGTCATTTTTCTATATTATCATGTTTCCTATGAGCATTAGATAGGATAGAATAAACTGAGACAAAAGGACAAATTTATTCTTTTTAAAATAAAATTACTAATTTATTTATGGTTAGAGATTAAAATGTCGCGATCAAAGAAAATAAAAATCTTAAACCTGCCTTCATTTTTAAGGAGTATATTTATGAAGTTCAACTTTATCACGCTGTTTTTGGCATCAACCTTAGTGACGAGCATAAGTTCAGGGGTGATAGCTCAAGAAAGTTTGAATTCACCGTCGAATGATTTAAAGATTTTGGAGAAAGCCTCTGAAAAGACAGTTGCTCCCTCTCATGTTATGGCAGTTATTGATGGGAAGGATATTACCGCAGGACAATTAGATGAATTAGCGCTTGAAATAAATCCTAATTTAGGGCGCTTTACTGATGAACAACGCCGTATAATGGTGTTAAAAGCTTACTTAGATATGCAGGCGCTTGCTAAAGCAGCAAAAAACAATGGTATCGATAAAACTGAAGCTTATGATAAACGTATGGCAGTTATGCGTGACAATGTTTTGCAGCAACTTTATTTTAAACAGACGATTGTTGACCAGATTTCTGATACTGATTTAGAAGCTCTTTACAATAAAGAAGTTGCTGCTTTACCCAAAGAAGATGAAGTTAAAGCACGTCATATTTTGGTTAAAACAAAAAAAGAAGCAGAAGCTGTCATTAAGCGTTTAAATAAGGGAGAAAGTTTTGAAGAGATTGCAAAAAAGAGTTCAACAGATGGTTCCGCCGCTGTTGGGGGAGATCTTGGTTATTTTAGTCATGGTCAAATGGTTAAGCCTTTCGAAGATGCTGCGTTTGGCTTGAAAATTGGAGAATACACTACAAAGCCCATTGAAAGCCCTTTTGGTTGGCATGTTATTAAGGTGGAAGATCGCCGTTTGAAACAACCTCCTGTATTTGATGATGTTAAAGAGGTATTGCGTACACAGCTGATAAAAGAGCGCTACCAAAAACTGATTGTTGATTTGCGCAGCAAGATAGATGTGAAATACCCTGACCCTAATGTTACAAAACTCATGCAATCACTTAATCAAAATGGGACGCTGCTTTCGGATGAGACATCTGATGAAGAAGACACGGAATAGTGAGGAAGGAGAAGCGGACAGTATCTTTGCTGGATGATTAGATTAGTTTTATTCAAAAAGTCTAGCAGTTGTTTAGGAGAGGTCATTTATCCACAATTATTCATTTTATTTGTTTTTATGGAAAGTATACAGTGGTTTTTAAAATATCTCCTTTGTCTCCTCAAAATATTCAAGAGCTTCCGCCATTATCTGGTGTGCGGATAGCAACAGCTGAAGCTGGGATTAAGTATAAAGATCGTACAGACCTTCTTTTCATCATATTCGATGAGCCAGCAAGTGTGGCGGGTGTTTTTACGCGTTCAAAATGCCCGTCTGCTCCTGTGGAACATTGCCGTGCTTCGCTTCCTCACGGGGTTGCGAGGGGTGTTGTTGTTAATTCTGGGAATGCAAATGCTTTTACGGGAAGCAAAGGAAGGCGCACAACAAATGAAATTATGTGTGCAGCAGCGAGCGCTTTAAAGGTTAAAGAAAATGAAATTTTTATAGCCTCTACGGGTGTTATTGGTGAGCCAATGGATGCATCGGGTATTGTGAATCTTTTGCCAAGTATGGCGGAGACAGCAGAAGAAGGGAATTGGTTGGAGGCTGCAAAAGCCATTATGACGACCGATACGTTTCCAAAACTTGCTATGCGCAGATTTGATTGTGGGGGGAAGACTGTTACCATTAATGGGATTGCAAAAGGTGCGGGTATGATTGCACCAGATATGGCAACAATGCTTTCTTTTGTCGTGAGTGATGCAAAAATTTCTTCGGATATACTTCAATCCATGTTATCTGAAGCGGTTCAGGGTTCTTTCAATTCGATTACTGTCGATAGCGATACCTCAACATCAGATACACTCATGATGTTTGCGACAGGAAAAGAAAGTTTTCCCTGCATTACCCATAAATCCGATCCGCGTTATGAGGTATTTTTAAAGCACTTGAGCGCGCTTTTGCATGAGCTTGCATTACAAATTGTTTGTGATGGTGAAGGTGCTCGTCATTTAATTGAAGTTAATGTGATTGGTGCGACAACAGATAATGCTGCGAAGATTATTGCTCTATCAATTGCAAACTCACCACTTGTAAAAACAGCAATTGCTGGTGGGGACGCTAACTGGGGGCGAGTGGTTATGGCAATTGGTAAGGCAGGTGTTGAAGTCGATCGTGATCTATTGACGATTTGGTTTGGTGAACATCGTTTGGCTTTCAATGGTGAACGTGATCCTAAATATAATGAAGGAATAATAGGCGCTTATATGCAAGGAAAAAATATAGTAATTCGCGTTGATATTGGTTTAGGCAGTGGTAAGGCGACAGTTTGGTCTTGCGATTTGACGAAGGAGTACGTTATGATCAATGGCGATTACAGAAGCTAACCAATATACCATAAATTTGACATCGCATATCTATATATTTTTCAAGAGGATGAAATATTTTAATTCTTTCGTCTTAGAATAGGGGGGTATTATAAGAAGAGATGGTTGTCTTTACTCCTGTTGGAAAGTGATATGCGTATGAAAAGTTCACTTCTTCTTGTTGTTGCATGTGCGTTGTTAGATCAAGATAGGCGTGTCTTGCTTACAGAACGTCCTCAAGGGAAGTCACTGGCTGGTTTATGGGAATTTCCTGGTGGAAAGATTGAGAAAGGTGAAACTCCAGAAGCATCATTGGTTCGTGAGTTAGAAGAAGAGCTTGGTGTTCATGTTCAGGCAAGTAATTTGTTACCATTGACATTTGCAAGTCATAGCTACAAAACATTTCATCTCTTAATGCCGTTGTATCTTTGTTACCATTATGAGGGTATTGCGCAAGGGCGAGAGGGGCAAAATTTAAAATGGGTTTTTATTGATGATCTTAATAAATATCCTATGCCTGATGCTGATAAACCATTGGTTCAACTATTAAAAAATTTTCTTCTTTAATAGGTTCATAAAAACAAGACATTGATGATAGAGAGGATTTTTAAAGAAAAAGTTTTGTGGGAAATTTCCTTTTTTGTGTGCCAAACTGCTTCATTGTTTTATACATTGAATAAGATTCTCCTGCTTCAAGCTCCCTTATTTATATTGAATCAATAAAAACCGCCCGCCTGCGCGTCACAACTAGGATGAGCGTGTGGATAAAGATCGTTTAAAAAAAGATAAAAACACCTTTTATGAATTGTTTAATGCAAGAGCAGCCGGAAACATTAGAAGCTGGCAAATAAAATGACGACACTCGCTCCTACCTTGTTAAGCGTAGAGATAGTAAAATTAATAGATTCCACATCACACTCTTCGCTGATGAAGCCATGAAATAAGCTTAGAAGCAACAAGAGATGTTTCTTTAAAACAAATGCATGAATTAGCTGTACAACGGCATTCTGTTCTTTGTGAGGGTGTGATCTCATTCAAGAACACGAGCAACAAAAACGTAAAGATGCTGTGCAATTTTCATTCTTTAAAGATATAACTCTAAATGTTTTTGCAAGCTGTGAAGTCTAATAAAAAAGAAATGAAGAATTCTAACAATAGTTTTTTTTACCTTTATGACTCCATCTTCTTTCAAAATGAATGCACGCATCCATTATCATTGCATAGTTTTGTCTTATTCAAGTTGCACAATTAAAATTTATTATTTAATATCAATACATTACATGTAACATGGGGTAATTTTACGAATAGCACTCAGCTAGTCCGTTGATAAACTAACATAATATCCAAAAAACACATGAATGTTGAATATGAACTTTAACAAAAGGCTAGCGATAAATTCCCTTCGGTATAAATAAGTGTGTGAAAGCGCCTTTCGTTCATATAAGACATACAATAAGGCACGATCCGTATTACTACTTTTAAAGCTAGAAACTTAAATCCGTAGAAAAACATAACATAGAAGTATTTATTAGTTGTGTTCATAGTAGGGTGTGTATTACGTTTCTGGTATTGGACGACGTTTTTCTACGGGATATTGATGTTTTTTAGCAATACGCGTAATTGCTTCTTCCAATGGCTCGACCATAACGTCCATAGAAAAGCCACTTGCATGAATGATATTTTCATGATCGATCATAATGGCAACATGGCCTTTCCAAAAAATCAAATCACCTCGTTGAAGTTTATCACTGTCTGTAAGTTGTTTTCCTATAGTTTTCTGTTGCATGTCAGTATCGCGTAAAACCATTTGTCCAGTCATTATCATGGAAAGTTGAACCAGCCCTGAGCAATCAATTCCGAAACCACTGACACCACCCAAAAGGTAAGGTGTGAGTAGCAAAGTTTCGGCAACAGTAACATAATCTTTGTATACGTGCCCGATGGGATTAAGATGATGGGAAATGATTGCTTTTCCATTTTCAAGTATAGAATACCGTGTATCACGGACTTCAATTTCATCAACAACACTTACTTTACTCCCCATGGATAAGGGGTACTCCATTGGTCCACGTAAGTCAGCTTGCAAATATTGGAAAGTGCGTGGTGCTGAAACGACATGTGTTTGTTTGACAGCCGACGTACAAAGAACTGTTGTATCAATATAACCAACATAACCATCTTTGAGTGACTGTCCCCACGACATGTATACCCCTTGTTCAAAAATGAGAAGCTCTTCTCCTAATAAGCATTCTGTTTGCCTTTCGCTTTTTTTATTTTTTTCTTCAAAAAACCCAGCAACAGCTGCATTAACACGCTTTTTTCACCTTGAACAAAGCGCTGAGCTGTAATTTTTTTTCGAGACGTTGATCTGCTAGATCATCTCTGAATGCACATAGTCTTGGATCTTTAAAGAGTATCTATTTACCTTCCATTTTTATCTTTAAACAGATTTATGACAGCTATATCAGTAAGACTTTTCATCCACAAATAAAACACCGAGTACAATTTAAGGCGCAAAAGCCCAACATTATTCATCTTTGTGAATATTTTATGTCAAATTTGATTTTTAAAGAAGTTATAAAGGGCACGAATAGCTTGTGCGGAACCACCGATAGGATAGCCTGGTTTTTCTTTTGGAATCCATCCATAAAGATCAAAATGCGCAAAATGTTCGGCTTTTTCAACAAAAGAGTTAAGGAATAAAGCAGCAACTATTGAACCAGCATAGTTATTTCCAGTTATATTGTTAAGATCAGCAATTGGTGATGATAACATTTCTTGATAGGGTTTCCAAAGTGGCATTTGCCAAAGAGGATCGGATACAGAATGAGAAGATTGCAAAACCTGTTGCGCCCATATTGAATCATTACAATAAAATGCGGGAAGATCTGGTCCTAATGCGATACGTGCTGCCCCTGTTAAAGTTGCCATACAAAGCATGAATTGTGGACTTTCTTCGTCACCATAGGCAAGTGCATCGGCAAGGACAAGCCGACCTTCAGCATCTGTATTACCAATTTCAACATTTAAACCTTTACGGCTTGGGAGAATATCACCTGGTCTATAAGCATTGGCAGAAATTGCATTTTCAACAGCTGGAATCAAAACCCGTAGACGAAAGGGTAATTTTGCATCCATGATAAATTTAGCCAATCCCAAAACATGAGCTCCTCCTCCCATGTCTTTTTTCATGAGTAACATGTTATTCGCTGATTTAATATCAAGACCTCCAGTATCGAAGGTTACACCCTTGCCAACCAACGTTATTTTGGGATGATTTTCTTGCCCCCAATGTAATTCAATCAATCGTGGCGCAGTGCTACTAGCGCGTCCTACGGCATGAATCATAGGAAAGTTATGTATTAAGAGATCATCTCCACAAATGCTTTGAACATGAGCTCCGTAGGTTTTTCCAAGCTGGCATGTTTCTTTCTCGAGGGTATCAGGATTCATATCATTGGCAGGAATATTAATGAGATCACGGACAAAAAAGACAGTTTTATAAATTCGTTGAAGTTCATCGAGATCAACCGTATCGTTGACATAGATTGATAACGATTTGGAAGAAAAGTTTTGACGATAGCGGTTGAATTGATAACTTCCAAACGCCAATCCAAGATAGCTATTTATTTCATTAGAGGCTGTCCCTTCTAAATGCCAATGTCCAGTAGGAAGGTTTTTAGCGAGAAGCCCCGTGATAAAAGGTTGGTCTCCATTGCCAAGTCCAAAGAAAACTTTTTTCAAATGTCCGGTTTCATGAGGAATAAAAAGTATTTGTCCTGCTTTTCCAGTGAAATCATTAACTTTCATCCATGCTGTTGTTGCTTCATCAAGAGCTAAATCAGCAAGACTTTTAGGATTGACCAATAAGATGGGACAACTCTTGTCGACACGTGTTGAAGAAAAATGAATATGATGTAAATGCATATTTATGAAATCCTTATAGTCGTCGAAGTGCAACGTATTCAACCAAGTGGTTTTTTCCCTTTCGTAGGATGAGATTAGACCGTGGCCGTGTTGGCAATATATTTTCTTGTAAATTTTTAAAATTAATCGTTTGCCAAAGGTCCTCAGCTATTTTTAAGACTTCTTTTTCATTGAGGTGTGCATAACGATGAAAGTAGGATTCAGGATTTTGAAAAGCTGTTTTACGTAAACGTTGGAAGCGTTCCAAGTACCAGTGACGAATGACTTCTGTGTCAGCATCTACATAGATGGAAAAATCAAAAAAATCTGACACGAAAGGGATGATTTTTCCATCTTTAGGAAGGTCATTGACCTGTAACACATTGATTCCTTCAACAATTAAGATATCAGGACGATCAATGATAATTGTTTGATTTTCCAGAACATCATAGGCCATATGCGAATAAAGTGGTGCACGAACATTACCAATACCGGCTTTTATAGCAGAAAGAAAGCACAATAATTTCCTAATGTCATAGGAATCAGGAAATCCTTTACGATTCATGCGATTTTTTTGCTGTAAAACAGCGTTGGAGTAGAGAAAACCATCAGTTGTAATCAAATCAACTTTGAAGCTAGATGTCCAACGTTTTAAAAGTTCTTGAAGAATACGAGCAGTAGTTGATTTTCCTACCGCAACAGAGCCAGCAATCCCAATGATAAAAGGAGTTTTTCTAGTTCCTTCTTGATGTAAAAATTTTTGACGCTTATGAAAAAGTTCCTTTACTGCTTCAACATGACATAATAACAGACGCGATAAGGAAAGATAAATACGTTGTACTTCTTTAAGATCAATTGGATCACCAATTGAGCGTAGGCGTTTGATTTCATCAAAAGTCAAGGTAAGTGGTGTATCCGCACGAAATTGAGACCACTCTTGTGCAGTGAAGATACTATAGGGTGAATACCTATCAGAAATGGGTTTAACTAAGCTATCTTTCTGATCAATTTTTGAGGAGAGCGTATCAATCATTTTATTGGTCGAGAATCTTTTTGCTGCAGTAATTGATTAAGGATAGATAGGCGAGTTGTTTTGTCTTCAAGTAAATTTTATTTTGCATGTTTTTTTCTTTAAAATAATAGATAAGCTTTCGTTAACTTATAATCCAGTCATTCCAGTATGCATTGATTTGCGCTAAGGAGTATCCTTGTGCCAAAAACGCCCATAAAAGTAAACGTGCTTTTACTGCTGATAAATAACCAGACATGAGGGCACCAGCAGCAATCAGATCGACTTCTGATCCTTTATAGCCATAAGTTGAGCGAGTTGTTGAGCCAGTGCAGGTCCGGCTAGCGATAATGATTGGCATTTTTTGTGTATATTGTCGCACGATGTCTGCTTCTTCAAAACTACAGTGACCTGATCCAAAACCGGCAATAACAAGCCCAGCATAATGCCCACTCTCAAGGCAGAATTTCATTAGTTGCGTATCAGAGGACAAAGAGGAGTATAGTAGTGCAACTTGATGATCATAGTTTTGGGGAATATCAAATGTTGTTGGGAAAAAGTTCCGATCATTAAAATAAACCAATTTTCCTTCCAAAATATCACCTAAAATACCTGCTAAACCTGACTGAAATGTCTCAATTTTGACGGTATGGCTTTTCTGGACCCAATAAGGTGAGTGAATACTATCATTGATTACAACCAAAACACCCCTGTTTCTACTTTGTGGATGAGCAGCGACGCGCGCTGCTGCTAAAACATTAGCTGGTCCATCAGCACCTGCTTCACAGGGTACACGCATAGCACCAGTTATAACCAGCGGTTCCACTTTATCCCAATAAAGAGAAAGAAAAAAAGCTGTTTCTTCCAGTGTATCAGTACCTTGGGTTAAAACAACGCCTTCTGCACCAGCCTTTATTTGCTGTGTTGCCCACTCTATTATTTCAAAAAGAATGTTGAAAGATAAAGATCCACTCGGTAATTGCGTGAGCGTTTGCGCATGTACATTAGCAATTTTATTTAAATCAGGAACACTTTTTATGAGGATATCTGAGGTTAATATCGGTTGCATTTGGCCAAAATTGTCAGCGGCCATTGCAATTGTTCCTCCCAATGTCCCTATTGCTATTTTTTTCATAATGTATCCTTTAAAAAACGTAAATAGTTTTCAAAAACTATTTAGCAACAATTTGTATTGATAACAATGATATCATTTTTTTATTTCAACAAATTGAATTGCACTGAATCATTGTGTTTTGCAGTATATGTTCTTAAATAGAGACAATAGTGATTAGATTTTACATTTGATGGAAATAAGTCAATATTTAAGAACAGAGATCAATATTAAGGAGTTTCCTTATGGCAGAACATAAGCCAGATATAATGTATGGTACAACTATTATTACCGTGCGAAAAGGTGGCAAAGTCGTGATGGCCGGTGATGGACAGGTTTCACTTGGGCAGACTATTATGAAAGGTAATGCACGTAAAGTTCGTCGTCTTGGGAAGGGCGGAGCGGTTGTCGCTGGTTTTGCAGGTGCTACAGCAGATGCTTTCACTTTGCTAGAAAGGTTAGAAACGAAGCTTGAACAATATCCTGATCAGCTCATGCGTGCCTGCGTAGAACTTGCAAAAGATTGGCGAACAGACCGCTATTTGCGGCGTCTCGAGGCTATGATGCTTGTGGCTGATAAGAAAATAACTTTAGCTTTAACAGGGCTTGGTGATGTTTTAGAACCGGAAGATGGAGTAATGGCAATTGGCTCTGGAGGAAATTTTGCTCTTTCGGCTGCTCGAGCACTCATGGATATAGATTTGGATGCAGAAACCATTGCCCGTAAAGCTATGAATATTGCCGCTAAAATTTGTGTTTATACCAATGATCATTTTACGATTGAAACATTGGATGCAGAATTATCTTCTTTAGAGAAAGCTATTTGAATGTGTGTTGTATTTTCCCCTCGTGAGACTGTTTCTGAACTTGATCGTTTTATTATTGGCCAAAATGATGCCAAGCGTTCTGTTGCTATTGCACTGCGCAATCGGTGGCGTAGACAACAGCTTGATGGTCCAATGCGTGAAGAGGTTATGCCAAAAAATATTTTGATGATAGGACCAACAGGTGTTGGTAAAACAGGTATAGCACGTCGATTAGCAAAACTTGCTGGAGCACCTTTTGTTAAAGTAGAAGCGACTAAATTTACTGAAGTTGGTTATGTAGGACGTGATGTTGAGCAAATTATTCGTGACCTTGTTGAGATAGCCATTTCTCTTGTGCGTGAAAAAAAACGTGATGAAGTTAAAGTGAAGGCTCATGTTAATACTGAAGAGCGTGTTTTAGATGCCCTTGTTGGTAAGACAGCAAGCCCTGCTACCCGCGATAGTTTCCGCAAAAAGCTGCGCGAAGGTGAATTGGATGAGAAAGAGATTGAAATTGAAGTAGCCGATAATAACAGCAATAGCGCTTCAACCTTTGATATTCCTGGTATACCAGGTGCCCAAATGGGAATTATGAATTTATCAGATATTTTTGGTAAAATGGGGAGTCGTACAAAGGTCCGCAAAACGACAGTAAAGGATGCTTTTAAGCCTCTCATTGATGATGAATCTGAAAAGCTCCTTGATCAAGATCAAATTATTCAAGAAGCGCTTCGTGTTACTGAGAATGATGGAATTGTTTTTATTGATGAGATTGATAAAATTGCAACCCGAGATGGTGGAGCAGGTGCTGCCGTTTCGCGTGAGGGCGTTCAACGTGATCTTTTGCCTTTGGTTGAAGGAACAACAATTGCTACAAAATATGGTCAAGTCAAAACAGATCATATTCTTTTTATTGCATCAGGCGCATTTCATGTTTCCAAGCCATCTGATTTGTTGCCAGAACTTCAAGGGCGTTTGCCAATTCGCGTGGAGCTAAATGCTTTAACAAGGGAAGATTTACGACGTATTCTAACTGAACCTGAAGCTAGCTTAATTAAGCAATATATTGCTTTAATGGCAACAGAGGAGGTTCATTTAGAAATTACCGATGATGCGATTGATGCTTTAGCGGATATTGCTGTGGATCTAAACGCAAGGATTGAAAATATAGGAGCACGTCGTTTGCAAACGGTGATGGAGCGCGTATTAGACGAGATTTCTTTTACGGCGCCAGATAAAGCGGGTACATCATTTAAAGTTGATGCCGCTTATGTCAGACAATCGATAGGTGAGCTTGCTGCTGATGTCGATCTTTCACGTTTTATTCTTTAGAGTTATCGCTTGTTTTCGTTTAACGGCGTGCTTCGATAATTTTGAATCCATGGGCTTGTTCATGTATCAATACCGAACGGAAAATATTTTTTAACAATGTTTCATAAGGCAGGTGGCGGTTAGCAACAAGAAGCAGATTGCCACCTAGCTTTAGGTATTTTGCAGCATTTATAATAAAATTCTGCCCTAATGAAACATCTGTAGTCTGTTGTGTGTGAAACGGTGGATTTGAAATGATTGTATCATACAGATCTGTGATTGGCTCATGTACAAGATCATGCCAATAAAAATGAATCGGACGAGAATCCGTCATTTGTTCGAGGTTTTGTTTGGCTGCTCTCAAAGCGTTATAATCGGCTTCATAGAGGTCGAGAGTCGTTAGTTTTTCACTTCCAAGTGCAGCGTAAGAAAGAAAACCCCAGCCAGCTCCAAAATCGGCAGTTTTTCCAGAAATAACTTTGCACATATGGGAAGCAAGTGTGGCGGATCCCAGATCAATGCGACCGTGCGAGAACATGCCAGAAGTTGTTTGAAATTTATTTTCAAAAGTGAGAGGTGGTGAACGCCGCTGTGCAATATTCTGTTTTTTTATTTCTGGTGGAACTTGAAGCCAAAATACCAGTCCATGGTTTTTAGACAATCTACTGGTGATGGGAACAAGCGTTTCGACCCATTTCATCATGGAAGCTGCACCAGCAGTTTTATTTCCACCGATAACAATCCACCCATTAGGTTTAACACACTCTAATAAATCAAGAAAGCAATTTTGGTTAAAACCACGATATTTGCTTAAATGTAAGAGTGCACCATCATAAGTAAAAGTTTTATCTATTTGAGGGGAGCAGTGAAATCGAGCATTAGTAAATTTCAAAAAGTCTGGTCGCCAAGGCGTTATAACTTTTAAGTTTTGCGCCCATTCTAGAGTAGGAACTTCCGTCAAACCAAAACTCACCCAAGATTGGTCTAGATTGGGAAGAGGAAGAGCATGGTTTTTAAAAGGTAAAAACAGTAACACATGTAGCTCTTTTAAAGAAAAATGCCATTCTGATATTAGGATGGCATTTTATTTGATAACAGGAGGGAAGATCACTCTTCTTTTTTCTTATGACGGCGCTTATTTGCGGATTTATTTTTTTCATCCATGCTATTTTCTTTTTCTTCTTTTATTGACCGATCACCTGTAATTTCTGCACCTGTTTGTTGGTCGACAATTTTCATCGATAACCGAACTTTACCGCGCTCATCAAAGCCCATTAATTTAACCCAAACCTTATCACCTTCTTTAATAACATCTGTTGTTTTTGCGACGCGTTCTGATGCAAGTTGAGAGATATGGACAAGCCCATCACGTGAGCCAAAGAAATTCACAAATGCACCGAATTCTGCAGTTTTTACAACTGTTCCTTGGTATATAGCACCAACTTCGGGTTCATCAACAATGGAATGGATCCAGCGTTTCGCTGCCTCAATGGTTTTAGCATCAGCAGAGGCAATTTTAATTGTACCATCATCTTCAATATTGATTTTCGCTCCAGTTTGTTCAACGATTTCTCGAATAACTTTACCACCAGAGCCAATAACATCGCGAATTTTATCAACAGCAATGTTCATAACTTCAATACGTGGAGAAAATTCACTTAATTCAGCGCGTGCACTGGTTAAAGCCTTGGACATTTCGTTAAGGATGTGGATTCGACCACCTCTGGCTTGTTCAAGTGCGATTTTCATAATTTCTTCAGTAATACCATCAATTTTAATGTCCATTTGTAAGGCAGTAATGCCATTTTCTGTCCCAGCTACTTTAAAATCCATATCTCCAAGATGATCTTCATCTCCTAAAATATCGGATAGAACAGCAAAGCGTTCACCTTCTTTAATCAAACCCATAGCAATCCCTGCAACGGGGCGTGCCAGAGGAACACCGGCATCCATGAGAGCAAGTGAAGTACCACAAACAGTTGCCATGGAAGATGATCCATTGGATTCAGTAATCTCTGAGACAGCACGAATGGTATAAGGAAAGGATTCCTTACTTGGTAACATGGGATGAAGTGCACGCCACGCCAATTTGCCATGTCCAATTTCACGGCGCCCAGGAGAACCAAGACGTCCTGTTTCACCTACTGAAAATGGTGGAAAATTGTAATGAAGGAGGAATGTTTCCTTATACATACCTGTTAAAGAATCAACATATTGTTCATCTTCACCAGTTCCTAGTGTTGCAACGACAATTGCTTGTGTTTCTCCACGGGTAAAGAGTGCCGAGCCATGTGTACGGGGCAAAATACTAACTTCTGATTGGATAGGGCGTACTGTTGAAAGGTCACGCCCATCAATACGCTTTTGTGTATCAAGAATGTTTCCACGAACAATTTTTGCTTGCAACTGTTTGAAAACGGTTGCAATTTGGTCGGTACTGAATTTACAATTTTCTTCTGTTTCAGGTATAAATTTATTGATGACTTCTGTTTTTAGTGCATCAATCGCGGCATAACGTTCTTGTTTATCTGTAATCGTGTAAGCCTTTCGTATATTCTGTTCGGCCATTTCTAGCATAGCTTTTTCGAGATCAGAGAGATCTTCGGGAACAAAGTTGCGTGGATCTTTTGCGGCAACTTCAGCAAGCTTGATGATGGCATCAAGGACAGGTTGAAAGCCTTTATGCCCAAACATAACAGCACCCAACATGATATCTTCCGGTAATTCTTGAGCTTCTGATTCAACCATCAACACAGCACTTTCAGTTCCGGCTACAACAAGATCAAGTTTTGATTCGGGCATTTCATCGATATGAGGATTGAGAACGTATTGTCCATTACAGTAGCCAACACGGGCACCTGCAATAGGGCCCATAAAAGGAACACCTGACAAAGTCAACGCGGCAGAAGATGCAATCATTGCAAGGATATCAGGATTATTTTCGAGATCATGTTGTATAACGGAAACAATGACTTGCGTATCATTTTTATAACCATTGGCAAAGAGAGGGCGAATTGGACGATCAATCAAACGTGAGATCAATGTCTCACTTTCGGTTGGCCGATTTTCACGCTTTAAATAACCACCGGGTATTTTACCAACAGCATATAATTTCTCTTGATAATTAACGGTGAGAGGAAAAAAATCTTGATCCGGTTTTGGATTTTTTGCTGAAACAACAGTCGCTAAGACAATGGTTTCTCCGTAAGTAGCAATTACTGCACCATCAGCTTGACGTGCTATTTTACCTGTTTCTATGGTCAGTGGTCGACCTGCCCATTCAATTTCTATCTTGTGCGTTTTGAACATTTCTTATCCTTAATGACCAGTGTCACACCTTTGAGTGTTCACATTCTGGGTTTGCGTGGCATATTTTAAAGCTATAGGCAGGACAACAAAACACTTCTGTTTTTTGTGAGAAGAGAGCAATAAATCGCAATTTAAACACAAAGAAACTAGCAATCCCGCCTCATGATGATTACTCGTCAGTTTTTAGAGTTCTAACTAAAAAAATAGGTGTTTTTTTAGAACACCACATCTCATTTTTCTTTTAGCGACGCAAACCTAACTTTCTGATAAGTGTTTGATAACGATTTTGGTCAATCCCTTTAAGGTAATCAAGAAGGCGACGGCGTTGAGATACCATTTTTAAAAGACCACGACGAGAATGATTATCCTTTTTATGAGATTTAAAATGGTTAGTTAAATTAGAAATACGTTCAGAAAGCACAGCAACCTGCACTTCTGGTGATCCTGTGTCACCGACTTTATTTGCGTATTCTGCGACAAGAGCTTGTTTACGTTCAGCTGTAATCGACATCATATTATCCTTTCAAAAAACAAAGAAACAAAAGTCACCCACAGCCGAGATGTCGTTCAGCAAGGGTCTGCGAAGAAACAAGAAGAGTTGAAGACTCTTACTTACTTTGGCATTTATACAGGAACGAAGGTTAAAATACTAGTCCTTAAAAGCATCTTGAAAACCGTCTTTCAATAAAGGATTTTGTTTTGAAATATTGATTTTAACAAGGTTTTATGAGAGTCCTTAAAGAATTATGCATTCTTTTAATACAAAGATTGCTGCTTTGCATAACGTGTTTATATTAAAGAAGGCAATAGATTGCCGATTTGGAGGCAAAAAATGCAGAGCATTTCGACGTTAGAACTTTTTCGTAATTCAATATTTCGTAATTTATGGCTGACTACTCTCGTTTCTAATTTGGGAGGGCTTATACAGGCTGTAGGGGCAGGGTGGTTGATGGCATTGATTAGTTCTTCACATTCTATGGTTGGGTTTGTTCAAAGTGCTACGACATTACCACTTGTTATGTTTTCTCTGATGGCGGGAGCATTAGCTGATAATTTTAATCGGCGTAAAATTATGTTGTGTGCGCAGATTATGATGATGGTTGTTTCAATTAATTTGGCTGTTTTATCCTATATGGGCTTTTTAACACCTTGGTTTTTGTTATGCTTTACATTTTTGATTGGGTGTGGAACCGCCTTTTATAATCCTTCTTGGCAGGCAACAATAGGAGACATTGTGAGCAGGGAAAATATTCCTGCTGCCGTTAGTCTGAACAGTGTAGGCTTTAATTTAATGCGTAGTGTAGGTCCTGCTATTGGTGGTGCTGTTATTGCTACTCTGGGTGCATCAGCAGCTTTTCTTTTCAATGCGATAAGTTACATTCCTTTAATTGCTGCTTTGTTTTTGTGGAAACAGAGTTATAAAAACAATTCGTTGCCACGAGAGAGACTTTTCGGGGCTGTCTCAGATGGTTTGCGTTATGTTGCGATGTCGCCTAATCTCCTTAGTATTATGATCAGAGCGTTCCTTTTTGGTATTGGAGCGATTTCGATTTTAGCACTTTTGCCAATCGTTGTGCATAACATTCTCGGGGGAAATGCACTTCTTTATGGCACACTTCTTGGTTGTTTTGGTTTGGGAGCGATGACCGCCGGTGTTATTAATTCATCTGTACGGCATTATTTTCGTTCAGAGACGATTATTACAAGCGCATTTATTGGTTTTGCTTTTTCCTGTCTTTTTTTGGCAATGAGCCGTTCGCTGGTTATAAGCCATATTGCTTTATTTCCTGCAGGTTTGTGTTGGGTTTTGGCGTTGTCGTTGTTTAATACATCTGTACAATTATCTACACCACGCTGGGTCGTTGCACGTGCTTTAGCGCTTTATCAAACAGCATCTTATGGAGGTATGGCTATCGGAAGCGCTATCTGGGGAGCTCTTGCTGATGGTTATTCTCCAACAGTTGCTTTGAGTGTTTGTTCTCTATTCTTGATTTTGGGAGCTCTTGCGGGAGTCAAATTTAGGGTTCAGGAAATTCCTGAGATAGATCTTGATCCGCTTGATCATTTCAGAGAACCAGAGCTTTTACTCGACCTAAAAGCACGAAGTGGTCCTATCATGATTATGATTGATTACCAAATTCATGAAAATGATCTCGAAGAATTTCTCAAAGTGATGACACGTCGTCGCAATATTCGTTTACGTGATGGCGCTCGTCAATGGGTCCTTTTGCGTGATCTCGAAAGGCCTGAATATTGGACAGAAGCTTATCATATGCCAACATGGGTAGATTATTTACGCCATAATCATCGTCGTACAAAAGCAGATGCAGAGGTAAATAAGCTCTTGCGTCAATTAAATCGTATGCCAAGTGGTATAAGAGTACACCGTATGATTGAGCGGCAAACAATACCACATGTCAGTGAGATGCATTTAAAACCCTCTGCTGATCAATTGCCTTGATGGGAAGAGGGCTAAAACAGTTTTCTTATCAACTATTAAATATGTGCAATACTATTTTATGGATAAATTTGTTAGGATGAACGAAACAGCAGAAATTTTAAGATGTTCAATGCGCGCTTTATGTAGTTAGTAAATTAAGGGCAGATTTTTACTGAATGAACAGCCTAAGATTATTAGTATTGCAATTTGTTTCAACTAAAGTTTAAGTTTTCTATCCTACCAAATCCTCTTGACACTACAATATATGCACGTGTATCTAGCAATGATTAAAGAAACGATTTAAATGATAAAGACACATTCTTGTGTTTTATTGTGCGAATGAAGGTTAGTTTTACGGACACACCACTGCCTTAGACCCTTATCTGAATTATTGTAAAAGGGTGAGTTTAAAGTAATGAAAAAAGCCTCCTTCTCCTTATTAATATGAGAAAGTATTTTTTCAGAGAGATGATTATGAGAAAGAACGGATTAAATTGTGAAAATCCGCTTTGGCTTGAATAAGCTTTTATCAAGAGTGCCTATAGCAAGAAGTTGGCCTTTGTAGATAACGCAAATCTCTTCTTCATCAATAGATGCATTGTTATCACAGAGGGAAACAGGATTGCCCATCATAACTCGTTGTGCTTGGATTTCATTAAGTATACAATGGGAAAGGCAATCCAGCGCAGCACCTGTTTTAATTAAAAGTGTATCAAGTGTTGAAAAATCTCTTTTGGGATGAGCACCATGTTCATTTGTTACATTTTTATCCAGTGTTGCTGCTTTTAGTTCGTCCCATGTGATGAGATCATTTTCACAAAAAGGTGCTACTGCGATGCGTCTTAAATCGGCAATATATCCATAACAACCGAGATCACGTCCCATATCGCGTGCTAAGGAGCGCACATAGGTTCCTTTTCCGCAGGTTATTTCAAAGATAGAACGTTCATTGGTAGAAGTTTCTATTAGTTTAAAAGTTTTTATTTCCACTTGGCGTGGTGGAATTTCAACAACTTCACCCTCACGTGCTAAATCATAGGCACGGTTACCGGCAATTTTAATTGCCGAAAACTGTGGAGGTGTTTGCAAAATAACACCTGTATATTGAGGAAGAAGGGCGAGTATTTCTTCGCGTGTTGGACGTTTGAGAGATGTCTTCGTTACTTCACCTTCTAGATCGTCTGTTGAACGTTCTTCTCCCCAAACAATATGAAAACGGTAGGTTTTTGTACCTTGCATAACGTAGGGAACGGTTTTTGTTGCTTCACCTAATGCAATTGGTAGGAGACCAGAAGCAAGAGGATCAAGCGTACCTGCATGTCCTGCTTTTTGCGCATGAAAAAGCCATTTGATTTGTGAGACGGCTTCTGTTGATCTCATTCCTTTTGGTTTATCAAATATGATCCAGCCAGAAACGGAACGGCCTTTTTTTTTGCGTTGCCGTGCCATATTTCTAATCCTCAAGTTTATCGCTATGGTGAAGATCGCGTGCCACCTCAGGTGAGCGAAGCAAAGCATCAATTTTTGAAAAATTATCAAAACTACTATCAAGCCGAAAACGCAGCTCAGGCATATATTTCATCTGTCTCAATGCGTGGCTAATTTCTCCACGGACAAAACGGCTGTGTTTATTGAGGATATCAACGACATCAACATGAGATGTGTTTTTAAGAATGCTGAGAGGAGAAACAAAGCAAACGGCAATTTTTAAATCTGGTGACATGCGCACCTCAGAGACAGAAATTACCATATCTTTTAAGACATCATCGAGTAAAATACCACGCTGTAGTATATGAGATACTGCATGGCGCACTTGTTCTCCCACTCTTAGCTGCCGTTGTGATGGTCCTGCATTTTTCATCGAAGTCTTACCTTTGTTACAATCCCTCTTTCTTTGATTGCCTTAAAGGATAATAAAGAACGGAGGCATTGTGCATAAAATTCAATAACTTTTCTCATTTTACAGGGAGTAAAGTCGCTGGATTATTTTACAATGTGCGATTAATATGTTCGATGCGGAAAGTTTCAATAATATCTCCTGTACGTATGTCGTCATAGTTTTCGAATGCTATTCCACATTCTTGACCACTTTGTACTTCATTGACTTCATCCTTGAAGCGTTTGAGTGTTTTAAGTTTTCCATCATGAATGACAATATTATCGCGGATAAGGCGAACACCAGCTCCTCGTTCTATTTTACCGTCTGTAACGCGACAACCAGCAACTTTTCCAATTTTTGTGATGTTAAAGACTTCCAGAATTTCAGCATTTCCAAGGAAAGTCTCACGCTGTTCTGGTGAGAGTAATCCTGACATGGCAGCTTTTATATCGTCAACAAGATCGTAGATGATGTTATAATAGCGAATTTCAATTCCTTGTGTTTTAGCACAATCACGCGCTTGTTTATTGGCTCGAACATTAAAGCCAATCACAGCAGAGTTAGAAGCTTCAGCGAGAGAAATATCACTTTCAGTGATACCCCCAGCACCAGAATGTACAATACGTGCACGTACTTCTTCATTTCCTAGCTTTTCTAATGCTGAAGCGATTGCTTCAATTGATCCCTGCACATCTCCTTTAATAATAAGGGGAAATTCTTTAATGCCTGTGGTTTGTAATTTGGTCATCATCTGTTCAAGAGAACCGCGAGAACTCGTTTGTCGTGCTACAGCTTTATCACGTGCTAATCGCTGACGGTATTCAGCAATTTCGCGTGCTTTTGCTTCATGAGTGACAACGGCAAAACGGTCTCCAGCTTGCGGTGTTCCTTGCATACCTAAAATTTCAATAGGCGTAGAAGGAATTGCTTCTTTCACGTGACGACCATGGTCGTCGATCAAAGCACGCACACGACCCCATTCATTGCCGGCGACAATAATATCAGAAGGATGCAATGTTCCTTTTTGAACAAGAACTGTTGCAACAGATCCACGTCCTCTATCCAGTTTTGCTTCAATCACAACGCCCTCTGCGGTTCGTTGAGGATCGGCTTTCAGATCAAGAATTTCAGCTTGGAGGAGAATAGCTTCGAGAAGTTTATCAAGATTTTGACCAGTTTTAGCAGAAACTTCGACTTCTAAAGTTTCCCCACCCATGGTTTCAACAAACACTTCGTGTTGCAGAAGTTCTGTACGCACTTTTTGCGCGTCAGCAGCTGGTTTATCAATTTTGTTGATAGCAACAATAATCGGTACACCAGCTGCTTTAGCATGATTAATTGATTCAATTGTTTGTGGCATGACACTATCATCAGCAGCTACAACCAGAACGGCAATATCCGTAACACGAGCTCCACGAGCGCGCATAGCCGTGAAAGCAGCATGTCCAGGTGTATCAATAAAGGTAATCTTTTGACCATTTTGCTCCACTTGATAAGCGCCAATATGCTGTGTAATACCACCTGCTTCACCAGAAACAACATTTGCTTTTCGAATAGCATCAAGCAGAGAAGTTTTTCCGTGGTCGACATGGCCCATAATTGTTACGACCGGTGGGCGTTGCCGCACTTTTTGAGGATTATCAGCTATATTAAAAATGCCTTCTTCTACGTCAGATTCCAAAACACGTTTAACAGTATGACCGAATTCAACGGCAATGAGTTCAGCAACATCTGCATCAATAACATCGCCAGGTTTCATCATTTGTCCTTGTTTCATCAGAAATTTAATCACATCCACGGAGCGCTCAGTCATACGCTGCGCAAGCTCTTGAATAGTAATGGTTTCAGGAAGAACAACTTCGCGAGAAATTTTTTCCCTTGGCTCTTGGTTTTGTGCACGTTTAAATTTCTCTTGCCTGCGACGCATTGCAGCCATTGAACGTCCACGTGCACTACCGTCTTCGTCTAAAGCGCTATTGAGGGTTAATTTTCCACGGCGTCGTTCATCAGCACCTTTTACAACTTTTGGTGCACGCACTTCTGATTTAACAGGGTTGGCGCGTCGGTTATGGCGCTCATCTTCTTTATTGTCATCTGCTCTACGTTTTTCAATCACAGTTGTATTTTTAGGCGTGATAGGGATATTTATCGATTCGCTAAGAGAGTGAGCCGAGGTAAGAGATGGAGTCTGTACTGGTGAGCTTTCTTTTTCTTGATGTATTTCGGTTTCTTGAATTGATTGTCTCAAACTTTCTTCATGTTCTTTTGCACGTTTTGCTTCTTTTTCAGCTTGTTCACGCATTATTTTTTCTTGAATATGTGCTTCTTCTAACGCGCGAAGTCTCGCTTCCATTTCAGCAGATGAAAGATTACTTTTAGCAACGGTTTCATGAGGAATTACTTCTTCGAATCGTGGTTTAGAGCGTTGAGGAGCTACATGCGGCTTCGTAATTGGTTGTTGTATTTCAGCCTTTTCATCAGGTCGCGTAATTTTGCGCCGTTTGGTCTCGACAACCACAGCCTTTGTACGGCCATGGCTAAAATTTTGTTTGACCGTGCTCGTCTCTAGGACTGTCCGCTTTAGGGTTAGTGTCCTCTTGACTGTTGTTTTGTCATTATTATTTTCACTCATTGTACTTCCTTCACGGCTTGTACCGTCATCTCACCAAGCTTGATGTGCTTGCCATCACGATAGGCGAGCAGTTTGTGTATCGTTTTGAGAAATCCTTCGGCAGCTTTTGTATCTAATAAAGCCGCATGCATGACAGGATTAGCGCCAAAAGCCACCCGCATTTCATCACTTGTAAATAAAGATATGATTTTTATATTCCGATTTGTGTGTTGTTGCATTGTATAGATGGCTTGTGCAATTTTCCGTTTTCCCTCTTCTGTAGTTTCCTTAGCATGAAGTACGAGAATAGCTTGACCAGAGCGGATAGCTGCATCAACTTTTGTTGCTCCCATAACAATGGCACCTGCTTTTCTCGCCATGGAAAGGCTTGAAAGGGCAGATTTTAACAAAAGTGTATCAACAAGATGTGCAAGATCTGGCACAACCTCAACATCGGTTTTAAAACTTTTGTTAAAAGCTTTTTGTTTGATCGCTGCTTCAATGACAGAATGGTGAGCAGAGACCCAAACACCACGCCCAGGCAATGTGGCTTTAAGATCAGGAACAATTTGATTATTGGGACCAATAACAAAACGGATCAGCGTTTCTGCTGAAGCATTTTTTCTTGTCACAATGCAGGTCCGTTTATTCATTTAAAGTGTATCCACATTCAAATTATCTATTTTTTCATTTTTTGCAGAGTCTTCATTTTCTGCGGGAGTCTCTGTAACAAGATCGATTTTGTCTATCCAACCTGCTTGTACACGTGCAGCTAAAACCATGGCTTCTGCATCAGCACGTGTAATATCAAATGGGGTCAGTATACCAGAAAAATTTTGTGTTTGACCTTCTTTACGTTCTTTCCAGCCCGCCAAATCATCAACTGCATAGCCAGCAAAGTCTTCTATTGTTTTTACACCATCTTCACCAACAGCAACTAACATAGCACTTGTTATTCCAGGCAGTGCTCGTAATTCATCAGAAACACCGAGTTTTTTGCGCTTTTCATCAAGCTCTTTTTCTTTATGTTCGAGATATTCACGCGCGCGGTTTTGGATTTCAGCAGCAGTTTCATGATCAAAACCATCAATGGAAGCAATTTCTTCGAGATCAATATAGGCAATTTCCTCAATGGAAGAAAAACCTTCTGATGCCATAACTTGGCCTATCATTTCGTCAACATCTAAAGATTCCATAAATAGTTTGCTGCGTTCGATAAATTCTTTTTGACGATTTTCAGATTCTTCCTGTTCCGTTAAAATATCAATATTCCATCCTGTTAATTGTGAAGCTAAACGAACATTTTGTCCGCGCCGTCCAATAGCAAGGCTGAGTTGGTCATCAGGGACAATGACTTCGATACGTTCTGCATCTTCATCGAGAACAACTTTAGAAACTTCAGCGGGTTGTAGCGCATTGACGATAAATGTTGCAGCATCAGGAGACCAAGGAATAATATCAATTTTTTCCCCCTGTAATTCTGCAACAACAGCCTGTACGCGACTTCCTCGCATTCCAACACATGCACCAACAGGATCAATGGAACCATCGCGCGAAACAACAGCAATTTTAGCACGTGAACCAGGATCACGTGCAACGGATTTAATTTCTATAATACCATCGTAGATTTCTGGTACTTCCATGGTAAAAAGTTTTACCATAAATTGAGGATGTGTGCGTGAAAGGAAAATTTGCGGACCACGTGATTCACGGTGCACGTCACTGACATAGGCACGAATACGGTCGCCATAGCGAAAGGATTCACGTGGAATTAATTCATCACGGCGTACGATAGCTTCACCACGTCCTAGATCAACGATAACATTGCCATATTCCACACGTTTTACTGCACCAGAAATAATCTCACCAATTTTATTTTTAAATTCTTCGTATTGTTGGTCACGTTCTGCATCGCGTACTCTTTGTACAATAACCTGTTTAGCAGATTGCGCTGCGATACGCCCAAAGTCCATAGGAGGTAAAAGATCAGCAAAAAAATCACCAATTTTTGCGTCTGCTTGGCGTTTAAGGGCATCCGATAGAGTAATTTCAGTTGTATAATCTTCAACGACATCAACAATTTTAAGCAGGCGTTGTAATTTAATTTCACCTGTTTTGGAATTGATTTCGGCGCGAATATTAGTTTCTTGACCATACCGAGAACGTGCTGCTTTCTGAATAGCATCGGCCATTGCAGAAATGACAATGTCACGATCAATTGATTTTTCACGTGCAACAGCGTCTGCAATTTGCAGAATTTCAAGCCTGTTAGCGCTTGTAGCCATCAATTTTCTCCTTCTTTGTGCCACATTACGGGCATCTCCCAGTGATATCAATTCTTATAATTTGACGTTTGTTTTGAGATGTTAAGATTATCTTCGGGAATGGGTTGTTTATTTAAATCTTTATTTTTTTTCAACGCGTCGCGAATAAGTTCATCAGTAAGCACCAAATGCGCATTTGTGATATCACAAAAGGGAATAAAGGTGTACATAGTTTCTCCATAAGCGGCTTTATCGGTGTTTAAAGTAAATCCATCTTGCGTGATATTTGTAAGCGTTCCCCGAAATTTTTGGCGCCCATCAATTGTTATTTTGGTTTCAATTTTTGCAATATGCCCTTGCCACTGAAAAAAGTCAGACTTTCTTACCAATGGGCGATCAATGCCAGGAGATGAAATTTCTAAATGATATTTGCGTTCAATAACATTTTGTACATCAAGAAGGGGCGAAACAGTTCGACTAACAGTTTCACAATCTTCTACAGTCATAGAGCCATCAGCACGTTCAACCATAATCTGAAGTGTTAAACCATTTAAACCAAGAAGCTTTATGCGAACTAAACGAAAACCCAAAGGCTTAAGCAATGGTATGATAAGAACGGCAACGCGCGCTTCGATGCCATTTTCTTCAAATAGGCGTGGTTCGTCAAGATTGCTTATTTTTTCAGCTTCGTTCATATATTTTATCCAAGTCATTTTCATCAATTTTATGATATTAAAAAAGAGCGGGCTAAAGACCCACTCTTCATCATAAGACCAAGAATTTAGTTACTGATACTCTTAAATTCAAAATTTTTCAAGTTATTTTAAAGAAAAGCATTTTATCGACTATTTCTTGATAAAAGTAAGATATGCTGGTGTCCGTCCTTCACGTAGAGCTTTTGCTTCATAACGTGTACTTATCCATAGCGGATAAGGGATTTTCCAGTCTTTAGGGTTTTCTGCTTCCCACTCAAAGCTGCTATGCAGTGCACAATAGTAGAGGGTCCAGTTTACATAACTCTCTATATCGCTAGCAAAGCGGAATTTTTTACCGGCTTTAAGAACGCGAGCAAAACGATTAAGATTTTTTATGTTGATAAAACGTCGTTTCCAATGTTTCTTTTTAGGCCATGGATCAGGATAAAAGATATCTATTCCGTCAAGTGATGCATCTGGAAGCCAATCAAGGAGTTGAGAGGCGTCATTATCATAAAGCCGAATATGGCTTTGATGTTTTTTGTGCTGTTCAAGAGACATTAACATTTTTGCCATGCCATTAATAAAGGGCTCGATGCCAATAAAACCAGTTTGTGGAAAATGTTCCATTTCATGGAGCAAATGTTCACCTCCACCAAAACCAATTTCAAGCCGAACTTCTCTTACTTTATTGGGAAATAAGCATGTTAAGTCTAAGGGTGGTAGGGTATTTAAATCAATGTTAAGAGTTGGGAGAAGCATTTTTATACGCGCAAGTTGATTGTTTCGCAGCCGTTTTCCTTGTCGACGACCAAAAAAGGCTTCACACGTACGTGTATTGTGGTTCATCATGGTTTTATCAATGTTTGAAGTGTTTTAATCAGATCAGTTTTTTCCCATGAAAACGAACCATCACATTTTGGTTTGCGTCCAAAATGACCATAGGCAGCTGTTTTCGTATAAATCGGTTTATTAAGGTCAAGATGTTTGCGAATGCCAGTTGGTGAAAGGTCCATTATTTTGCGAATGGCTGCTTCAAGAATTTTTTCATCGACTTTTCCTGTTCCATGGAGGTTAAGATAAATAGATAAGGGTTGCGCAATGCCAATTGCATAGGAGAGTTGAATGGTGCACCTTTCTGCTAAACCAGCGGCAACAATATTTTTAGCTAAATAGCGTGCGGCATAAGCTGCGGAACGATCAACTTTTGTCGTATCTTTGCCTGAAAAAGCGCCACCACCATGAGGGGCTGCACCTCCATAAGTGTCAACGATAATTTTACGTCCTGTTAGTCCTGCATCACTTTGAGGACCACCAATAACAAATTTTCCAGTTGGGTTTATGTACCAACGGCATTGATCAGAAATAGTAATATCATGTAAAGCTTGACGAATATAAGGCTCAACCACTGTACGGACTTTATGAGAATCCCAACTTTCATCTAAATGTTGTGTTGAAAGAACAATGGACGTTACTTCTATAGGCTTTCCATTTTTATACCGTATTGTTATTTGGCTTTTGGCATCTGGCCCTAATTTAGCAATTTCCCCTTCTTTTTTATGGCGGGCTGCGGCGAGAAGTTTTAAAATCTTATGGGCATAATAAATCGGTGCAGGCATGAGATCAGGTGTTTCACGGCAAGCATATCCGAACATGATGCCCTGATCACCTGCGCCTTCTTCGCCATTGCGATCCGTAGCGTTATCAACTCCGCGTGCAATGTCAGTTGATTGAGGGCGTAAAAGGACATCAATTTTAACAGTTTTCCAATGAAAACCTACTTGTTCATAACCAATTGCACGAATAGCACGACGTGCTACTGCGCGAAAACGAGTAGGATTAATGCGCGGAAAGCCAGTTTCATCGTAAATAAATTCTCTATTTTTATTTCTTTTTAAGAGTGTGTCGGGAACACGCACTTCACCAGCGATAACGACACGGTTTACACTGACGAGGGTTTCACAAGCGACTCGTACTAACCATGGATCAGTACCGGTTTTTTGAGCTTCTTTATAAATCATATCAACGATTTCATCGGAAATACGATCGCAAATTTTATCAGGATGTCCTTCCGATACCGATTCACTTGTAAAAAGATAATCTTGATGCGGCATAGGAACCCCTTCAAAAAAGAAAACCAACAGTTGATTATATTAATTGTCTATTAAAATTGCTTCTATTTGCCAATCCCATGGCAAATCGTCAATGCTGATTTATGAGATGATTGAGAGAAAGATGTAATTTATTTTATAGTTTATTTGTCATATCTTCTTCAGAAAGTGCTTTTGCCAAGTCAATGATTTTTCGACGCACCTTAGCATCGGATATGTTAGTAAAAGCACGCATAAGCTGGATTCCTTCATTGCTGGAGCAAAAGTCCATAAAATCATTATCGCTTTCAGCAAAACCTTCTAAAGGTTGCGTATTAATGCCTTTATCAAAAAAATAAGAAACAGGAACATCCATAATTTCTGCAATTGCTTGAAGACGGCTTGCACCAATACGGTTTGTACCTTTTTCATATTTTTGGATTTGCTGGAAAGTGACGCCTAGTTTTTCACCTAGTTTTTCTTGGGTCATCCCTAAAATGTTACGACGTAAACGAATACGGGTTCCAACATAGATATCTATAGGATCAGGTTTTTTTCTAGTCTCGGTCATAATGCAACTCTTTAATTTCCAGCACTCCGCTTCTAAACCAACATCAGATTTATTCGAGGTTGGTTTATCATATAATTAAAATAATATGTAACACTTTTTCCCAATATTATTGGTACACGCAACGTAATACCATATATGGGTATCTGATCATTTAAGCTGTTTTGTAAAACCAAAACCAATGCCGCTCAATAGCATAATAATGAATAAGATGAAAGTAGAGAATATTCTGTATTCATTGCTTCCTATGGGTGTAATCGGTGATGGGATCGGTGAATCAATAACGCCAACAGCATTTTGCTGGAGAGCTACAACGATTCGTCCATAAGAATCAATAACAGCCGATATTCCATTATTAGCTGCCCGTATGAGAGGGATTCCTAATTCAACGGCACGAAGCTGTGCTTGCTGAAGATGTTGATATGGGCCGGGTGTTACACCAAACCACGCATCATTTGTAACATTAATAATTGCCTGAGGCTGGGAGCCTTTAAAAGTCATTTCATTGGGAAATATTACTTCATAACAAATTAATGGAAGATAAGAAAACCCATTTGGTATCATGACAGTTTTGCGCACATCTGCAGCACTATATCCACCAATAGTATCAGCAAGGGCACGCAATCCAATTTTTTCCAATAAATTTTTATAGGGAAGATATTCGCCAAAAGGAACTAGGTGAAGTTTATCTGAAGCGCTTAAAATATCACCTTTATTGTTAATGACTGCAATTGTATTAAAATATTGTGTTTTCGCATTGAGAAAATCGTAATTGACACGTATAGCACCAATAATAGCCCACTGTTTGGGTTTAAGAAGAGAGGCAATGCGCATTGCGATAGCAGGTGAATCATTGAGAATATAGGGAATTGATGCTTCAGGCCATACGATAAAGTCAGGTTCTGGATTTTGATCAGCAGTTGGTGTTGTACTAAGATTCATATGAGCTGCTAAGATAGTTTCCGGTATCGTATCGCTCAATTTGACGTCTTGCTTAATAGAAGGTTGAACAATGCGTACCCAATAATTACTTTTCTGGTAATCAGTGGTGTTAGGTGCGGTATTGAGGCGATAAAATCCAAAACCACTGTGAATTACTATAAGTGATAGGCAAAGAAAAAGCGCGTTTTTCTTTTTTTCGTTCGTTAATAAAACAGTGGGTAAACTATAGACTAAAACAGCAAGAATATTCATTCCGTAAAGCCCTACAATTGCATCTAATTGCATGAGCATAGGGGTTGGCATAGCTGTATAACCAAGGGCATTCCATGGAAATCCTGTGAATAGGATAGCGCGCAACCATTCTGCAAGTCCCAGCGAAAAAGCCAAAACAAAAAAACGTGCTATTCCTTTTGTCCATAATAAACCGACAATAAAACCAGCAAAAAACCAATAAAAGGAAAGATAGAGAGGAGGACCCAAAATGGCAAATGGCACTGCCCAGCCAAAAGTAGCTGGATCTGTCAACAAAGCATTGCACAACCACCAAAGGCTGCAAATAAAATAACCGAAGCCAAAGGTTCCACAACTGAGAGCATAGGTCAGAAAGCGCTTTTTATTGTTTTGGATGGCACATATTGAGTCAAGTAAAATAATAAAGATGGGGAAAGTCAAAAAGCAGAGAGGTGTTAAATAAAAGGGTGGAAGTGCAAAAGAAGTAAAAGAACCACAAAGAAACATCCATATTTGTCGCTTCCAGCCGGTAATAGAAAACAAAAAAAGTGTAAAATTGCTTAAAAATGTTTGACTATTCTTTAGGGATGGCATTGTTCTCAAACTTCTCATTTTCTGGAATGCGAAAAATGCGCAACCGCTTAATTCGGCGTTTATCTGCTTCTAAAATACAAAATCGATAACCAGGCACTGCTTCAACGATTTCACCTTTTGCAGGAATACGATCAAGTATGGAGACAATCAAACCACCAATAGTATCGACTTCATCACCATATTCGCCTACGGAAAAATCAGGACCAAGAGCTTTTTCCACATCTTCTAGTTCAGTTTTTGCGTCAACAAGCCATTTATTATTGGGTTCGCGCACAATAGCATTGTCAACATTATCATGTTCATCTTCGATATCGCCAACAACTAATTCGACGATATCTTCCATAGAAACTAAACCGTCTGTGCCACCATGTTCATCAATAACCAAAGCCATCTGGGTTCGTGTTGTTTGCATACGTGTAAGTAATTTGCTTGCTAGCATGGAACTAGGGACAAAGAGAACTGTTCGAATCAGGTCCAATTCACCGATTGGGGTACGCAAATCCATATGGTTTAACTGGGGTGAATAGGATTTTTGCTCTGTGTGGGGTGAGTTGATAATAAAACGAGTTATATAATTAAGGATATCGCGAATATGGATCATTCCTCGCGGATCATCTAAAGTTTCAGCATAAACAGGTACGCGAGAATGACCAATTTTTGCAAAACATTTCAGTGCTTCCCCAAGAGGGGTGTTTATTTCCAATGCTTCTATTTCAGAGCGTGGAATCATAACATCATCAACCCGTGCTTCACGCAGACGTAAGATATTATGTAGCATAGTACGTTCTTCAGGGGAGAAGAGGGTTGTGTCTTTTTCATTATTAGCGGTGAGTGCAACGGTAAGGTCATCACGCAACGACGTATAATTGCGTCCACGTAAAAACGAAAACAAATAATTTATCAGGGAGTATTTTTCCGTATGATTCGCTTGCCGAGAAGGGTTTTCTTCAATATTAGAAGATGCTTGACCGTTATTTTGTGCATTTATTTTGTTTGCCATGATTTTAAAATCTTCTAAACTTTACTTTATATAATAGAGGCATAAGAGGCTATAATTTTTTATAATAGTGATATTGATTTAAAAATTTAATTTTTATCATTTTAAGCCAATTCAGTATAGGGATCTTTTATGAAAAGCTTTTGAAGAATTTCCCTTTCAAGCTTTTCCATTTGATAAGCTTCCTCGTCTGTTTCATGATTATAGCCAAGAAGATGAAGGACGCCATGAACAATCATATGCGTCAAATGATCCTGAAATAATTTTCCTTCTGCCGATGCTTCAAGTGCAACAGTTTCTCGCGCAATAATGATATCACCGAGCATAACTCTGGGAGTTTGTCCAACTTTAAGTGGAAAAGCAGGAAAGGATAATACATTGGTGGGTTCGTTTTTATTGCGCCATTGCGCATTGATCTGCGCCATATGTTTATCATCCGTAAAAAGCAGACTGACTTCGCTTACAACATTTTCTAATGAAACGTGATGCATCGTCGTTGTGAGTGCTTTTTCGGTGATATCATAAAGCACTTTCTCATCATACCACCCAGAGTTTTCAATAGTTATATCAATAGTAATCATGACAAATAGAATTTATTTTTTTGATGAAAGATTTGAGGATGGCATTTTTTTCATTTGTAGAGCAGAATCATGATCATAAGCACGTACGATAGCGGCAACAAGGGGATGGCGCACAACATCTTTTTCATCAAAACGAATGATTGCAATATTTTCTACATGGGAAAGAATACGTATCGCTTCGATTAAACCTGATTTTTGTCCTGTAGGCAAATCAATTTGACTTACGTCACCGGTTACGATCATACGTGTTCCTTCCCCAAGTCGTGTGAGGAACATTTTCATTTGCATGGGTGTAGTATTTTGTGCCTCATCAAGAATGACAGCTGCATGGGCAAGTGTTCGCCCACGCATGAAAGCAAGAGGGGCAATTTCTATGACGCCAGAAGCTAAAATACGCTCGACTTTTTCAACGGGGATCATGTCGTAAAGGGCGTCATAAAGTGGACGTAAATACGGATCGACTTTTTCTTTGAGATCACCGGGAAGAAAGCCAAGATGCTCTCCAGCTTCAACGGCGGGACGTGACAGAACAATTCGTTCAATGATACCACGCTCTAAAAGCATTGCAGCATGTGCAACAGCAAGATATGTTTTGCCCGTTCCTGCTGGCCCTACACCAAAAACAAGTTCATTGCGCTCCATCGCACACATATAGGCATCTTGTGTTGGGGTTCGGGCATGGATTGTTTTTTTATGGGTACTTAATTGCGCGAGAATACGTTTTTTTGCAGGTTTGGTTATTGTTGGGGCTCCTTGCTGTTCCTGTAGAAAATCTGCCATGGCAATAGCTCCTTGTGTATCTGATAAAGTGAGCTCTTGATGTGTTTTGGCGCGTTCATAAAGCTGCTGTAACACGTATTGTGCGCGTTTTATAGAAGCAAAATTTCCACAAATTAAAACTTCATTACCACGTGGATGAATGCTAAGTTCAAGTTTTTGTTCGATATAAGCAAGATTTTCGTCGAGTTTACCAAAAACTGTTTTTACATATTGATTATTTTCAAAAATCAAAACAACACGACTAACGTCTGATGCGCTTGTTTTTTCCAAGACACCAGTATTTTCAGGGTAAACATTTGCCTTTTCTTTAATATGTTTTACTCTTTCGGTTGAAGCTTTCAACCTATTCTCCCATATTCATATAAGTGTCGCACACTTCTTAAGTAAACTTTACAAAAGATAATATATCTTTCGTAGAGCGCAAGCTTTAGATGTAATCATTTTCTTCAAAAATAAAAGAGCTACTTAAAATTTAATGTCTTGAACGATGCATGAAAGATATGTTTATATACTTGCCATTTCACCAACAAAACTGTTTGAACTCACATTTTTAATATGAATTGTCATGACGGTGCCCATAGAAGCTTGTGTATCTACGACAACAGGTAAAAGCCAAGGTGAACGACCTACCATTTGCCCCGAGTAACGCCCAGCTTTTTCAATGAGAACATCAGTTACTTCACCAACTTTAGAACGCAAAAATGCGTTTTGCTGCTCAAGAAGAAGAACTTGTAAGTGTTGAAGACGAGCATCCTTTACAGCTTCATCAACATGATTTTTCATTGTTGCTCCAACTGTTCCAGGACGAGGTGAATACTTGAAAGAATAGGCTGAACTGTATTGCACTTGTTTAATAAGTTTAATGGTTTCTTCAAAGTCTTTATCTGTTTCCCCTGGAAATCCTACAATAAAATCGCCTGAAAAAGCAATATCAGGTCGTGCAGTTCGAATTTTCTCGATAAGCTGAAGATAATGAATACTTTTATGTTGACGGTTCATTGCTTTTAAGATGCGATCTGAACCTGACTGGACAGGAAGATGCAAGTAAGGCATTAATATGTCAAGATCTCGATGTGCCGCAATAAGGCTCTCATCCATATCTCGTGGGTGGCTGGTTGTATAACGTAGGCGCTTTAAACCATCCAGTTTGGCGAGATGATAGAGAAGATCACCAAGACGCCAAGTTTTTCCATGAGCACTTTGTCCATGCCAACCGTTTACATTTTGTCCTAAGAGTGTAATTTCTTTGACACCAGCTTCAATGAGTTGGCGTGCTTCCTCAGTAATTTGCTCAACAGGTCGTGATATTTCGGCACCACGTGTGTAGGGAACAACACAAAAAGTACAAAATTTGTCACAGCCTTCCTGCACTGTTAAAAATGCACTAACACCCCGTTTTCTTACAGCACGTTTATTGTGAGGTGGTAAATGAGCAAATTTATCTTCTACAGCATAGTCTGTTTCGATAACTTTTTTGCCTTGTTTGGCTTTTTCTAACAAGTCTGGTAAGCGGTGATACATTTGCGGACCAATGATGAGATCCACGGTTGGAGCACGACGCAAAATTTCGCTTCCCTCAGCTTGTGCAACACAACCAGTTACACCGACCATTAGGGGCTTATCAGGTGCTCGTTCTTGACGTATCACGCGCAAACGACCAAGATCAGAATAGAGTTTTTCTGCTGCTTTTTCACGAATATGACAGGTATTAACAAGAATAAGGTCAGCGTCATCAGGTGTTTGTGTCGTAACATAACCCTGTGAACTGAGACTATCAGTCATTCGTTGGCTGTCATAAACATTCATTTGACACCCATAGGTTTTGATAAAAACCTTTTTAGGAGCAACAGGGAGCTTATCTTTAGAATTTACTTTATTCATAACGCATGTCTAAATGTTTTTTATGCAAATCTCAATCTGTTGTTTGCTTAAAAGTTTTTTGCATAACGATTGCATTTGTGCGACTGTTTTTTGATGGGTAATAGGCAGGGCGTTTAGCAATTTTTTGAAATTGGAAACGCTGATAAAGATTCAAGGCAGAAAGATTCGTCTCTTCTACTTCTAGGAAAAGTTTTATAGCACATTCATGGTGAAGATAGCATAATGTGCTGTCTATAAGCAAAGTGCCAATTCCTTGTCGACGAAAATGAGGGTGAACAGCAATTGTGATGATTTCTGCTTCATCAAGAATGAGGCGGCAGAGGCAAAATCCTACGATTTGATCTGGTTGACCAATAAGGGAGGCTTTGTATCCAAAGATAGAGTGATCTGTTAAGAAATTATCAAAGGCTTGTTTTTCCCAAGCAGGGAAAAAACAGGACTGGTGAATTTTATGAAAGGAAGTACTATCATCCGCTTGTAGCGGAGCAATCCAAAAATGTTTTTTTGTCAATGAAAATTCGGACATTATTTTTTTCGTGGTAAAGCAAAACCGGTTTGTTGTTTTACATCAGCATTGCGTAAATAGAGTGGGCAGGGCGGATTTTGTGGCTGTTTGTTTGCAGCAAGATAAGCATAGCTTACAATATCAGCTGCCTTGCAGAGAATAGAGCCTCGTACGATTTTTCTATTTACCTTATTGTTTTTAATGTACAGTTCAATAATATCAGCTGCTGGACCAGTTAATCTCGTTGGTTGGGGTAAATCTTCGATAATATTTTCAATTGTTTTTAATCCAGGTAGCCCTAAAGGTGTGAGATCTTCATTGAAGTTTTGATGGTAGAACATGTCTCTTCCGGCTTCAATAACAACAGTGATTGCTATTGCTGATATAGTATTTTTATTGGTTATTGTCTGTGCTGCCAATGCTTCAAGTGCGCTTACTCCAACAGCTGGTATTTCTAGTGCTAAAGCCAAAGCTCTCGCTGTTGAAACACCGACACGCACACCAGTAAACGACCCAGGTCCAATATTAACAGCAATACGATCAACTTGATCAAGAGTAATATTAGCTTGGTCAGTTATTTGTGCAATGTGTCCAATGAGTTTTTCGGCATGACCTTTATTCATGTGTTCGCTAATCTGCGCAATGACAAATTTATGACGAATGAGTGCAACAGCACAATAAATTGAAGCAGTATCTATGGCAAGTATAAGCATAATATTTTAATCGAATAATATGATAAGCAAGAGGTCTGCTGTGTTTTCTAGTCTTTTTTATTGGATACAGTGGGTGTTGATCTAATCCTTATTGTATCCTGTTACAACACATAGTAAACAAAAACAATTTCAAAGGAAAAGATTATAAAACCGCATTTGTTTTTCTCAATAAGAGCATATTCATAAGCCTTTTGTAAAAGTTTAATTTTTGTGAAAGCAGAAGAAAATAAAAAAACCAGCATTTTTATATCACACTGCTTGCTTGCAAGCAATTGCACGCTGAAAAGCTCGTTGAATCAGAAATTGAACGGTTGCTATTACTATTAATATCAAAGCGCATTCGTTCTTTTATATAAAATGATGAAGGAATCCTTTTGCAATCTTAACCTAATTTAATAAAAAGATTGCTTCAGTGTTCATAAACACTTTTAGAGGTGTTTGCAAGCTCTGTTAAAAAAGAAAAAGTATTTTAAAGTTCTATTTCAAAAACTTATGTGATTCATACCACTTAATTGTATCATGATAAGGCTGCAAGCGCCGAGAATAAGTATGGAACAAGTCGAAGCCAAAATGACACGACATCCTGCTTTTTTTAACGAGTGGATATCAACGCCTAACCCCAATGCAGCCATTGAAATGACAGTCAACACCTGAGCAATCAGTTTGATGGAATTGATAGTTTTTTCAGGGATAAGGCCACTTGAGCGAACAAGCATCATGATAATAAAACCAATAATAAACCATGGGATGAGGGTATGTAGACGTAAGCGTGTTTGTGCTGATCGATTATAGATGATTGAAAGAGCAAAAATAAGAGGACCTAACATTAAAACCCGCACCAGTTTAACAACGGTTGCAATTTGAACACTTACAAAAGAGACGGATGCTGTTGCAGCTAAAACCTGTGGGACAGCATAAACAACCATGCCGGCCAGTACACCGTATTGGCTAAATGACAAATTCAGAAGCGGATGTAAAAAGGGTAGAAATAAAATAATAAGAATCCCTAAAAGAGCAGTGAAAGCAATTGACGCAGCCACGTCGTCATGTTTTGCTTTAATGACAGGTGCAACGGCGACAATGGCTGAATTGCCACAAATAGCATTTCCACAAGCGACTAGCATTGCTAAATGTGTAGAAAGCCCGAAAAGTCGGCCGATGGCAAAACTGAGGATAATCGTTACAAATATAACAAATATGATGCTAGCAAGCAAATTCCAACCAGCTGAAAGAACTGTATTAATGCTAATGCTTGCTCCTAAAAGAACGATAGCAATTTCGAGAAGTGTTTTTGCACAAAAGGTGATACCTTTTTGAAAATATGTTGGCAAAGTAAAACAGCTACGGGTAATAGATCCCAAGAGAATTGCCAAAACAAGGCTTTCAAGCCACGCTTCTGCGAAAAGCTGTTTTTCTATAACTTCTAAGCCATAAGCTAAGGTTGATATGAGTAAACATACTAGAATACCAGGACGAAAGTCGTTTAAAAGTGAGAGACTTTTCTGTATCATTTTAATATTGCCCCCTAAAAAATGATAGTAAATAAAGAGAGAGAACAGGTAAAAAAAGTTTTAGAGATTTGTTCTCGCTTGTAAAGCTGCTGCTAAAGTTCCATCATCAAGATAATCGAGTTCGCCTCCCACTGGCACCCCATGGGCAAGCCGAGTAATTTTAACGGAGAAGTTAGAGAGCTGGTCAGTGATGTAGTGAGCAGTTGTTTGTCCTTCAACAGTAGCATTAACCGCTAAAATAATCTCCGTAATCGAGTTTTCTACAACGCGCTGGATTAAGGGAGCGATTTTGAGTTCGTCAGGACCTATTCCATCTAAGGGAGAGAGACGTCCACCCAATACATGATAACGTGCTGCTAAAGTTTTTGCGCGTTCAAGAGCCCACAAATCAGCAATATCTTCAACAACAATAATTGTTGTATCATCGCGGCGTGGATCTGTACAAATTGAACAAGGGTCAATTGTATCTACATTTCCGCAAACAGAACAGATGCAGACTTTGTCTACTGCTGTTTGTATTGCTGCCCCTAAAGGTTCCAACAATGTTTCTTTTTTTTTGATAAGGTGAAGAGCAGCACGGCGTGCCGAACGCGGTCCAAGACCTGGTATCCGCGCTAAAAGCTGAATAAGACGCTCAATTTCAGGTCCTGCAATGTGTTTAGACATATTATTGTTCCAAGGGATTAAATAAAATCCGGTTCATTAAAACGGGAGTTTGAAACCTGATGGCAGTGGTAACCCTGCTGTTATGTTTTTAGTTTTTTCTTCTATAGCTATTTCAATTTTTGTTTTAGCTTCATTGTAGGCTGCCATAATCAGATCTTCAAGAATTTCAACTTCCTCAGGACTGAGTAATGAAGAATCAATTTTAATTTCTGTTATGATATTTTTGCCGTTTAAGGTGATGTTGACAAGACCACCACCAGAAGTACCCGTCACTTGTAGATTTGCTACTTCTTCTTGAATTTTCTGCATTTTCTCTTGCATTTCTTTGGCTTTTTTCATCATGCTCATCATGTCACGCATAGAAAGGAGTATCCTTATTCATCGTTGATATTATTTTCATTTTCAAAAATCCCGATATTTTTAAAAGTATCAGGAGATAAATCAAGATCGGTTTCTTGTTTATTTAGGCGGATATCGACAATTTTTGCTTCTGGAAAATGATTGAGGATTTTTGCGATATCAGGATCTGCCTCTGCATTGGAAAAAAGCTTCTTTTGGATAGCTACATTTTCTTCTTGTAAAGTTGGCCCTCCTCCTTCATTAACGAGAGTTATAGTCCAACGTTGCCCAGTCCATTGGGAAAGCATTTTTTCTATATCGCGCGCAAATAAAAGTGGAGCACCTTCAGCAAGTCTCAAAGTAATATGTCCCGGTTCAAAAGAAACAGGATGAACAAATTCTTTAATAAGAAGCTTGAAAGGAATATCATTATATTTTTCAGCTAATTCAACAATATCATGCAAGGAATTAATAACCACGGTTTGAGGTTCAGTAATTTTTTTTACTGTTTGCGTGGGGGGATGCGGTAAATTTGCAATATTTTCAGAAAGATCAACAGATTGAGAAGTTTCAATAGTTTCTGTTATTTTAGGGATTTTAGTGCTTTCCAGAGTTTGAATTTTGGCTGAATCTTTTGATTGTAAGGAACGGTCTACTTGGTTTTCCAAGAATGCTTTTAAATTTGATTGATTTGGTGACGTATTTGAAACATTCGGGGAAGAATGGGCATATACAGCTGTTACTCTTGCCGCATTGTTAGCATTTGTAGACTCTTGAGGAGAAGAATTTTGAACGGTTGTGAGTGATATTTTTTCTTGACTAAGCTTTTTTAAAGCTTCATCAAGAGTTGGTAAATCAGCAGTGTGGGCAAGACGAATAAGTAACATTTCTGCTGCTTGAAGCGGACGTGCAGTTTGGCTAACTTCCTGTAAGCCTTTGAGTAACATTTGCCAATTTCTGGATAAAACAGGGATGGAAAGTTTTTGTGAAAAATCTAAGCTTCTTAAACGTTCATCTTCAGTGAGTGAGAGATCTTCAGCTATCTCTGGGGTAAAACGTAAACGTGTAACCAGATGATTGAAATCAGCCAATTCTGTCAATATAGTGAGAGGGTCAGCGCCTGCATCGTATTGGCTGCGTAATTCATATAATGCATTTACAACATTACCCTTCATAATAAACTCAAAAAGATCAATAATACGTGCTTGATCAGCTAAGCCTAACATCGCACGCACTGCAACAGCACTGATGTTGCCATAGCTATGCGCAATTGCCTGATCAAAAATAGATAGTGCATCACGTACAGAGCCTTCTGCAGCGCGGACAATCATGGAGAGTGCCTGATCTTCCACTTCTACGTTTTCACGTTTTGCAATTTGGCGCAAATGCGCACTCAGAACTGTCGATTCAATACGCCGTAGGTCAAAACGCTGGCAACGCGAAAGAATCGTAATAGGAACTTTGCGGATTTCTGTCGTTGCAAAAATAAATTTTACATGCGCTGGTGGTTCTTCAAGTGTTTTCAATAAGCCATTAAATGCTTGTGTTGAAAGCATATGCACTTCATCAATAATATAAACTTTATAGCGTGCAGAAACAGGACGGTAACGTATTTGTTCAATAATTTCACGAATATCATCAATACCGGTATGCGAAGCCGCATCCATTTCTATAACATCGATATGACGTCCTTCAATGATTTGTGTACAATGTTCACCAAGTGTATTCAATACGGTTGTTGGTTGATCAATATCTTTTGTTTTGTAGTTGAGTGCACGTGCCAAAATACGCGCTGTTGTGGTTTTACCTACTCCGCGAATTCCTGTTAACATCCATGCTTGTGCAATGCGACCTGTTTCAAAAGCATTCGTAAGAGTACGCACCATAGCTTCTTGACCAATGAGGTCAGAGAAATTTTGAGGTCGATATTTGCGAGCAAGAACACGATAGGTCGTTTCTACCGGCATATTTTTCATCAACGATTCCAACTTTGAAGCTCTTTATACGTACATTTCAATAACACGAAAGCACAGATTAACACTGTACTCTAATATAAAAGGATTTTTTTTCAATCAATTTATTTTTTTAAGAACTGGCCAATTTGCTTAAAGACAGTCCAACTTCTTTATTTTCTACATGCACAATACTGCTCTGAAAATTAAAGATATTCCACTGAAAAACAACAAAATACGATTTATTCAACAAGAAAGGAGGCTGGTACGATGACCCGTACTAAAACTCGTTAGGGCTGCTTCTTTCCAGACCTGACCCAGTTGGCGAGCAGTTCGTCCACCACCAACCTCCCAAGCCCATATTGTCGATTTAAAATGAAAAATCAAGCTAAGAAACAAAAAATATGACAAGAACAATAAGGAATTTTTCCTTTGAACTTAACGTCTTGTACTACAGGTGACAAATAAGACGGGAATTCATCAATTTTTTTTAGAGTGGCTTACCATATTTATTTGCTATGAACAAAATGCTTATTTTTCTGAAGTTGTTCAACGAATTATAGGAAGTTTGCAACAAAAAAGGAGGAGATAAAGCATGCGTGTTAATTTAATAAGCTGAAATTGGAAGATTAGGGGAAATATTGTTGCCAAATAGTATAACGTAATCCGTATTATATCGCTTTAAATGGTTGATTAATCTTTTAATAATTAAAGAAAAGATGAGTTTAATCTCTTTTTGAGTAAGGCCGAATGAATCTAGCCTAAAAAACAGTTCAGTTTCTAGCTCTAGCACGGCTAGAATAAAATTGAGGATAAGATTGTCAGTGAGCACTGTAGCAGCAATCTTACTGTTAATACGCTGTAATACCTCCACAATACCTCCACCGGTTTTATATTTTTGCTGTACTTAGCAGAATATAGAATCTGCTTGCAGGACTAGATGGAACTTGCGCATTATTTTTCTTCTGTGAGCATAGTTTATATATGGTACAGTTTAGAGCAAATCGTAATTTTTAGATGATCTAGCTATGAAGAAAAAAATCTATCTTTGTTTAGAAAATTAGCTCTAATTACCAAACACAGGATAATTGAGTTTACTGCAAAAAACACGCAATATCAGTCCCCTAATATCTAATTTTGCCATATGATATTGCCACTACGTATAGAGCAAAAACTCACGTAAAATCCAGCTTTGATTTTGAAAAAAATTTCCTAAGTAATTGGGCAGGGCTATGAAAATAGAAGTGAAATTAGAATTGTTACTAATAATCCCCTGTATCGCAATCTATCCCAATAATTCTTTTTTCAATAATGTTTTTAAAAATATAGATTCCTTCCGAAGGAAAACTGATAGCAAGAGATTTCACACCTTTAAGTGTAAATACTTTATTTTCTTTATCGTGTATTATCTTACTCTCATCGTCAGCAACAATTCTTAATTTGTTTAAGTCAGAAAGGGAAGAGTACGACAAAGTAAAAGATGTTTTTGGGGGGATAAATTCATTACAACTGTACTCAACACCTTGATGTACTATATCAGATGAATCAATGGTAACACTTTCATTTGGTGCGAAATCCCATTTTCTTTCACCAAATCCAGCAAACGCATTGCTGCAGAAAGCAAGGATATTCGCAGCTAATAATATCCGAGTAAAAAATTTTCCCATTTTATCATACCGTTTTATTCTAGGATACGATTAATCGTAAAACAATTTTCATAAATATAAAAGATTAAATTTAATTTAGAAATGCATGGCTAGGCTGTTATTTTATCTTTATAAAAGCTATTTGCAGAATTACTCAAAGCCTGAATTCCTGAATGCACAGTTTTAGGTGCTCTATTGATAATTCAAGTTATCCTCTGACTTTATTGCGAAGATTTACAGTTATCCTTTTAAGATAAATTACCATAAAGAATTATTCATATTATCAATGATAATTTCTCTTATAGTACCCAAAAACAATTTGTGTTGTTTGTGTTTGCGTTATTTCATCGTGTTGCTGGGGCTCATATCTGTTTTTATATAAATTTGCAAAGGAGTGTCCATATAATTTGAATAATTCCATTAGGGGAAGCTGGGGCTCCTTTGCTTTTTCAATACTCATTATGTGCAACTCCCTTGCGATTTATTGTTCATCACACGTCTAGTGTTCGGTCGTTTTTAGCTGGATAAATACCTATAATGCGGAATTCGGCAGAAAAAAAAGCTAGCTCTTCTAAGGCGAGTTGCATCATGGGATCTTCAGGATGTCCCTCAATATCAACGAAAAACTGTGTTGCATTAAAGTTTCCGCCAATTTGGTAGCTTTCTAATTTTGTCATATTGATACCATTTGTGGCAAATCCTCCCATAGTTTTATAAAGGGCAGCTGGGACATTGCGGACTCTAAAGAGAATGCTCGTGATGATCTTTTCACCATTTTGGGGTTTAGGCACATATTGTTGAGAAGGTGAAAGGATAACAAAACGGGTAATATTATGAGGGCTATCTTCAACGTTTTTTTCAAGAATATCAAGATCATAGAGATCTGCTGCAATCAAAGGAGCTAAAGCCGCTTGTGAACGCTTTGCATTTTTTTTAATAAATTTTGCGGCTCCAGCTGTATCAGCGGAAGTAACAGGTATCCAGCCATTGTTACGTATGATTTTACGGCATTGTGCAAGGGCATGTGCATGGCTGTGGACGGTTTTAATTTCGTCATGCGTGACACCGGGTAAAACCATTAGTTGAAAATGGATAGGCAAAAAATATTCACCAATGATATAAAGAGATGATTGTGGTAAAAGGTGATGAATATCCGCAACGCGGCCAGCAAGAGTATTTTCAATAGGAATCATAGCAAGATCAGCCTCTCCGCTTTCCACAAGGTTGAGTGCGTCTTCAAAAGTAGCAGAGGGTACAGCATCCATATTGGGAAACATATTGATGCATGCTGTATGAGAATTGGCTCCATATTCTCCTTGGAAAGAGATTTTATTGGTTTTTTTTAATGTTTTCATGCTAAAATTTTGCGTACTCTCTCAAGATCACGTTGTGTATCAACGCTTAAAGGAATAGAGTTGATTATTTCTACATCGATACACATATTATGCTCTAAAGCACGTAATTGTTCAAGTTTTTCGCGTTGTTCGAGCGCAGAGGGTTTGAACGTTACAAATCGTTCAAGCACTTCACGTCGATAGGCATATATCCCAATATGATGGTAAAGAGGACCATCTCCATAAGGGGCTGTTGCGCGGGTAAAATAAAGAGCACGAAGGCGATTTTGAGAAAATGGTGTACCAACAATTTTGACAACATTGGGATCTGTTTTTTCATTTTCCTCGACGATTTTAGCGCCTAAAGTTGCAATATCAGTGGAGCTATTTTCTAAAGGTTGTAAAGCACTGATGATTTCACTAGGGGTTATTGTTGGCAAGTCACCTTGGACATTCAAAATAGCATTGTAGCGTCGTTCAGGATCAATATGGGTTAAAGCTTCATAAATGCGATCAGATCCAGATTTATGATGGCTACATGTCATGATACATTCATACCCGTAAGCCGTAACCGCTTTAGCGATATCGTTATGATCTGTTGCAACGATAGTACGTCCAAGTGCAGCTTTTTTTGCTTGTTCAGCAACGTGAACAATCATCGGCTTACCAACGATCTCAGCGAGAGCTTTTTGGGGGAGACGCGTTGAGTCCATACGAGCGGGAATAAGAATAATTGGTTCAAGAGTCATTTGCAAAATTCCAAAATTCCGTGTGTGATGCGTTTATAACGTTGTCTATTACAAGGAAAAAGCTTAAACTAAAAATAGTAATCAAAATATAAACATTTGAGTTTTTATGAATCGCTCGACAGTTGCCTATTTTATTTTTGCTTGTCTATTTGTGCTGATTGTTTTGATGGGCATTTCCATACTCAGCAATACAATTTATGATTATTCTACGTTAGTTCAACAGTTTCATACAGTTAAAAAGCACGATGTGGTTAAGGAGAAACAACAGGCGTCTGACAGTGTTTTGTCACTGAATGACCGCCTTCACCGAGGCAATCTTGAAAATGGGCGTAAAGTTTTTCGCCAATGTGCTATATGCCATACCTCTGGTCGTAATGAATCAGGGCGCGTTGGTCCGGAGCTTTGGGACATAGTGAACCGTCCTTTAGCGGCAGCACCAAATTTTTCTTACTCACGGGCTTTACGCACGAATTCTGATCAAAAATGGGATTTTATAACTTTGGATCGTTATCTGCAATCACCACGTAAAGCGTTTCCAGGAACAATTATGTCTTTTCGTGGAATCAAAAATGATCAAGATCGTGCTGATCTTTTGCTTTATTTACGCAGTCTATCCGATAATCCTGTTTCTTTAACGAATAATGATCATAAAAATAAAGACGACGAACCGAACTAAATTATGCCAAAAGGGTTCACTGGAGAAGGAGTGCGGTTGGTTTTTGTTTGTAGTTTTGGTTTCAAAGATTGACAAAGGGAATTGTTATTGACGCATCATCTAAAATTGACCCAATAAAATTGTATTGGAAGATAAAATAAAAAATAGTAACTTTTTTCCTCGACATTTTTTACTAATCGTACCGACACTATTTGGTATCTGAACAGTAACGTTTATCATCATCCAATTTATGCTTGTGAGCCAACAACGGTGCTTGATGTAAGTACGCAAGCGTAGATTATTGCTCTTTTACGTCATTTACAACAAAAATATCATTTGGGGAGGGGTGTTTATGAGTCATAATTTGAAGGTCGTTAAAGTACTTGCACGTGAAGTAATTATCATACGCAAAGAGAAATAGTTAAGCATGGTTCTGCCGATTGTATTTTTCTCATTCCCAAAATTCTTATATGCAAGTCTTAATGGTTGCTGTATTAGCACTGGAATCTGATCGTCTATAAGTAACTATATTAAATTGCGCAGACAATCCATCATAAAGAAGGATTTTCCCCACTAAAGGTTCACCAATGTTTGTGATAAGTTTAATGACTTCCATTGCTTGTAGTGTGCCGATGACTCCAGGTAAAGCACCGATGATTCCAGTTTCAGCACATGACGAAGTAGTTCCAAGAGCTGGTGGTTTGGGGAATAAATCGCGATAGTGAGGATTGTTGTCTTTATAAGGCATGAGCACTGTTAGGGAGCCATCAAAACGTCTTACAGCACCGCTTATTAAAGGTTTTTTACAGAGAGCTGCGTGATCAGCAAGTAGATAGCGCGTGGCAAAATTGTCACTGCCATCAACAATGATGTGGTAATCGTTGAGAAGTGCATCCACATTACTTTCTTTTAAGCGTAAATTGTGTTTTTCAACAGTAACATGGGGGTTAATTGCTTCTATAGTGGTTTTGGCGCTGTCGGTTTTTTTTTGGTTGACTGCAGTTGTTTTGTGAATAACTTGACGTTGTAAATTGGAAAGCGAAACAATATCATCATCAACAATTCCGAGGGTACCAACGCCTGCGGCAGCCAAATAGGTGAGGACAGGAGCACCAAGACCACCTGCGCCAACAACAAGAACACGTGCAGCTTTCAATTTTTGTTGTCCCGCGCCACCAATTTCAGGCAAAATGATGTGGCGTGCATAGCGTTCGATTTCTTCATTACTTAATTTTGTATCAGCTTCTTGTGTCATAGGCTTTCTCTTGTCATAGTTCCTTTATTGTTTACAAAGTTTATGGCACATAGGCTAGTCCGCTTTCAGTTATGAGGAGGTTTTATTCATGAAAATTGCCATTCAGATGGATCATATTTCAACACTCCGGATTCAAGGAGATACAACATTTGCACTTGCTTTAGCAGCGCAAGAACGCGGACACACTCTTTTTCATTATACACCAGATCGTTTATCTATGCGTGATGGTTGTGTGATTGCACGATTAGAGGCATTGACGGTGTATGATGATGCTGAACACTATTACCAATTGGGGAGTCCTGTTCGCACCAAATTAATGGATATGGATGTGGTTCTTTTACGCCAAGATCCCCCCTTTGATCTCAATTATATCACTACGACTCATTTATTAGAGCGTATTCATCCCAAGACGCTTGTTGTGAATGATCCAGCATGGGTGCGCAATAGTCCAGAAAAGATTTTTGTTACTGAATTTGCTGATTTGATGCCAGAAACATTAATTACTAAGGATATTGAAGAAATAACAGCCTTTAGAGCTACATTTGGAGACATTATTGTGAAGCCACTCTATGGAAACGGGGGGGCAGGTGTTTTTCATTTGAAGCAGGATGATCGCAATTTGGCATCGTTGTTAGAAATGTTTGCCCAAAGTTACCGCGAACCTTTTATTGTTCAACGTTATTTAGGTGCAGTACGAAAAGGGGATAAACGGATTATTTTGCTTGATGGTATGCCTGTTGGAGCGATTAATCGGATTGCTGCGGAAACAGATGTTCGCTCTAATATGCATGTTGGAGGTCGCGCGGAAAATATTGATTTAACAAAACGTGATTATGAGATTTGTAAACGCATTGGTTCAATTTTGCGGGAACGTGGTCTTCTTCTTGTAGGCATTGATGTGATCGGAGATTATATAACAGAAATTAATGTTACGTCTCCTACTGGGATTCGTGAAATTAAACATTTTTCAGGTACGGATATTGCTCATCTGTTCTGGGATGTTATTGAATTCAAACGTTCCAATTAAATTTGTTTTAAAAGGAAATAATATGGTTTTGTCAGAAAAATTATAAATGTTGCTTTTTTTATATTTGTTATGTTGCAAATGTGAATTACATTTAAATCATTAATGCAAGCAAGAGGCTTTGATTCACATTTTAAGGAGCGCAGGGATGAAGACAGTGTTATCAGTCGGAGTAGGACTATTTTTTGCACTTGTGTTGACAAGTATGGGCAAAGCGCGTGATCAAATTCAGATTACTGGTTCATCTACAGTTTTACCTTATCAAAAAATCGTTGCTGAGATATTCGGAGAAACTTACCCTCACTTTAAGGTCCCAGTTATTGAATCGGGAGGAACAGGAGTTGGTATTAAGGAATTTTGTCGTGGTGTTGGAGAAAATACAATTGATATCGTTAATGCTTCACGAGCGATGAAGCCAAGTGAATTGCAGTCTTGTTTTGATGCTGGTGTGAAAGATGTTGAGGAAATACGCATCGGGTATGATGGCATTGTTTTTGCAACAGATATAAATGGGCCTGATTGGAAATTGCAGCCAGTAGATGTTTATAGGGCGCTTGCTGCTCAAATTATTGTAGATGGGAAATTACAACCCAATAATATTTCAAAATGGAATGCAGTCAATAGTGCTCTTCCTGATTGGACAATAGCAGCTTATATTCCTGGAGAAAAGCATGGAACGCGTGAAGTTTTTGAAGAAAAATTACTAGCTGCGGGGTGTAAATCCAGTGGAGCAGTGGAGACGATGAAAGCTTTGGGAATGAATGATAAGGCGATACACGCTGCTTGTGTTGCAGTGCGTAGGGATGGGAAGGTTATTGATATTGATGGAGATTATTCTGAAACATTTGCGCGTCTGACTTCTAATAAAACAGGGATTGGTATTTTTGGTTTGTCTTTTTATCAAAATAATGCTGATAGGTTGAAGGTCGCAGATATTAACGGTTTTGCGCCAACTGTTGAAACAATCTCTCATGGTAAATATCCTGTTTCTCGTCCACTTTTTTTCTATGTTAAGAAAGCTCATTTAGGTATCGTTCCCAGTTTGCGGGAATATGTCGACTTTTTTCTTTCTGACCAAATGATTGGTCCAGATGGCCCATTGGCTGAATATGGTTTGATTGTTGCTTCCGAAAAAGAGCGCCAAGCGCAGCGTTCTGCTTTTTCTGCTGGTAGAGTGATGACTTTGAAATAATTTTCTAGATTTGCACTGTGGGGATTTTCTATACTGCTTTTTTATAAAAATTGTAAAGACAATATGCGCATTTCTTTCATTATTTTTCTGTTATTGCTTCTTGGTTTTATTGGCTTTTGTGTTTCTTATATGCGTGCTCGCTATTTTGAATATGCACAATACAAAATGCACTCTCGTGCCTCTTATCATGGCTGGTGGACATTTTCGATGACTGTTATTCCATCTCTCATTTTTTTAATTCTTTGGGATGGTGGGAGTGCCGTTTATTTAGAATATAGCGCATCTCGAGAGGTCTGGGCATATAGCGCGCATGTGACAGAGCGTGTGGATCATGACCTTATTTTGGGGATTATCCGCAGTTTGGTAAAAATGGCTCATCACTTTGAGGGGGATTTTGCTACCGCTTCGTATGAAGAAATGCGGGCACAACTATCCACCAAAGGCTTTGTTTTGCCCCATGATACATTAGATGATATATTAAGACTAGCACAGTCATGGGTTAATTCTTCTGAAAAGTTGCAATTTATTGGACGTGGTATCATTTTTATCATTGCATTCTTAGGTTTTATCTGTGGAATTATGCAAATTGCTCCGCGTCAGCGTGCACGCAATAAGGTTGAGTGTTTGATTATTATTGGGTTGATTTGTGCATCTATAGTCGCTGTTTTGACGACAGTAGCCATTGCACTCTCAATGTTTTTTCAAACGATGAGTTTTTTTCAATCTGTGCCCTTTTCAAATTTCTTTTTTGGAACGGTTTGGGATCCACGTTTTTCAGCTAGCGGTTCGGGCAATGGAGTGGGACAATTTGGTCTCCTACCACTTCTTGCCGGTACACTTTATATTGCATTTGTAGCAATGCTTTTTGCTGTTCCTATAGGATTATTTTCAGCTCTTTATATGGCCGAATATGCTTCTACTCGATTGCGATCAATTGTGAAACCATTGTTAGAAGTACTTGCTGGTATTCCAACTATTGTTTATGGTTTTTTTGCTTTAAAGGTTGTAGGACCATTTTTACGTGATCTCTCTGTTTCTCTCTCGGGCGGTGTTGGTTTTATCATGGCTCAAAGTGTTTTGACTGCTGGAGTTGTGATGGGAATTATGTTGATTCCTTTTGTTTCTTCTTTGTCCGATGATGTTATTACGGCTGTTCCGCGTTTTTTACGCGAAGGCTCTTATGGTTTAGGAGCAACGCAATCTGAAACGATTAAAAAAGTTGTTCTACCAGCAGCACTTCCAGGAATTATGGGAGCCATTTTATTGACAGCATCGCGTGCAATTGGAGAGACGATGATTGTGGTTTTGGCAGCAGGTGTTGCAGCGAACTTAACGCTTAATCCATTCGAAGCAATGACTACGATGACGGTTAAGATTGTTAATCAATTGACAGGTGATTTTGAGTTTAATTCTCCACAAACTCTTGTTGCGTTTGCTTTAGGGATGACACTCTTTATTATGACTCTTTTGATGAATGTTCTTGCTCTTTACATCGTGCGTAAATATCGGGAACAATATGAATGAATGAAGATTTTCTTTTTCCTCGTCGTAACATTGTTCTCAAACGCCGATATTGGGCTGAGCGTCGTTTCCGTGCGTATGGTTTAACTGCCATTTTTATTGGTTTATTTTTTTTATGTGCACTTTTATGGACCGTCATTAGCCAAGGTTATACAGCTTTTTTTCAAAGTGAAATGATGTTACCGATTTATTTAGATGAGAAGGTCATTGATCCAAGTGGGCAGCGTGAAATAAATCCACAAATACTCATAACTGCCAATTATCCGCTTCTTGTACGGAATGCTTTGGCGAAAAAGCTTGATGTAGATCAAAATGATAAGGCATCTCTGCGAGATGTTAATCGTATGTTTTCAAATAGTGTACGTGTTCAACTACGTGAAATGATCACGAAAGATCAAAAGCTGATTGGAACAACGCAAAAAATCAAAGTTTTGGCAGCTGCAGATATTGACTCTGCTTATAAAGGGCAGATTAATTTGCACGTAGCAGAAAAAAACCGCAAAGTCTCCAATCGCCAAGTGGAATGGATAAGACGCTTGGTGCACGATGGTACACTTTATAAAACATTTAATTTTGGTTTTTTTACATTTGGTGCTTCAAGTCGTGCTGAGACTGCGGGGCTAGGTGTTGCGATAATCGGTTCTCTTTACATGATAGTCATAGTTCTAGTGATTTCGCTCCCTATAGGGATAGCAACGGCTCTTTATTTGGAAGAATATGCACGCAAAAATAAGTTTACAGATTTTATTGAGGTTAATATCAATAATCTTGCAGCTGTACCTTCGATTGTTTTTGGTCTTTTAGGACTTTCTGTTTTTGTTAATTTTTTTGGGTTACCACGTTCTGCCTCTTTCGTTGGTGGGTTTGTCTTGGCTCTTATGACGCTTCCTACAATCATTATTGCAACACGTTCTGCTTTGCGTGCAGTTCCTCTTTCTATTCGCGCAGCAGCTTTAGGATTGGGAGCATCGAAAACACAAATGGTTTTTCATCATGTTGTTCCTTTAGCAGCACCTGGTATTTTGACTGGCACGATTATTGGAGTGGCTCAAGCTCTGGGTGAAACTGCGCCTTTGCTTTTGATTGGTATGGTTGCCTTTGTTGTGAATATTCCTGCTACACCGATGGATCCAGCAACAGCTTTGCCTGTTCAAATTTTCATGTGGGCAGGTGAGGCAGAGCGCGCTTTTGTTGAAAAGACGTCAGGTGCTATTATCGTATTAATGATTTTTCTTGCAATCATGAATATTTCTGCGGTTTTTTTACGTCGTCGATTTGAGCGGCGTCAATAATTTCGATAAAGCCGTAATTTTGATAAGGTTTGTGTTTTCAAATAAGGTGAGTTTTTGTAATGAAAATTAAAATGCGTGGTCAAGATGTAAAGGTTTCTTATGGAAGTAAAGAAGCGTTGCACGGTATTACGCTTGATATTCCTGAACATCAGGTTACGGCTTTGATAGGTCCTTCCGGTTGTGGGAAGTCGACTTTTTTGCGTTGTTTCAATCGTATGAATGATACGATTGAAGGTGCTAAAATAACGGGTCTTATTACCTTAGATGGGGAGAATATTTATGACCAGAGGATTGATGTTGTAGAATTACGCGCTCGTGTAGGGATGGTTTTTCAAAAGCCAAGTCCTTTTCCAAAATCTATTTTTGAGAATGTTGCTTATGGACCACGCATTCACGGTTTAGTCAAATCGCGTGCCGAATTGCATAATGTGGTTGAAAAGAGTTTAAGGCAGGCAGGTTTATTTGAAGAAGTGAAAGATCGTCTTCATGAAGCAGGAACAAGTTTGTCAGGAGGACAGCAACAGCGCTTGTGTATTGCGCGTGCCATTGCAGTTAGTCCTGAAGTTATTTTGATGGATGAACCCTGTTCGGCTCTTGATCCAATTGCGACAGCACGTATTGAAGAGCTTATCGATGCATTACGACAAAATTATACAATTGTTATTGTGACACACTCCATGCAACAGGCGGCACGTGTTTCTCAATATACGGCTATGTTTCATTTGGGGCATTTAGTAGAAGTTGGTGCGACTGAAACGATTTTCACCTCACCAAAAGAACAACGCACACAAGATTATATTACGGGGCGTTTTGGATAGGTGAATTAAGGAGTATAAGCTATGTCTATGAACCATACTGTCCGTTCTTATGATGTAGAACTAAAATATTTGCAAGCAAGGATTACAGAAATGGGGAGTCATGCGGAAAGGATGATTGAACGTTCTGTTGCATCGATTGTATGTAATGATCTTCAACTTGCGACGACAGTTATTGCTGATGATTTGTTTTTAGATAAAGCAGAACGTGACATTGATGAAAAAGCGATTACCGTTATTTGCAAGCGCCAACCGATGGCTGTTGATCTGCGTGAAATTATTGGTGCTATTCGTATCTCTTCTGATCTTGAGCGGATTGGAGATATGGCTAAAAACATTGCAAAGCGGACGGTAGCACTTTCAGAAACACGTCAACCCACTGCTTTTTACCATGGGCTTGAAACGATGACAGCTTTAGCACTCAGTCAATTAAAGGAAGTATTGGGTGCTTACACGAGCCGTTTATTGGAGCGTGTTGATGCAGTACGTGACCGCGATGGTAAAATTGATGCTCTATATACTTCTCTTTTTCGGGAGCTTTTGACGTACATGATGGAGGATATGCGTAATATTACGGTTTGTACGCACTTACTGTTTTGTTTAAAAAATATTGAACGAATTGGTGATCATGTCACCAATATTGCGGAAATGCTGCATTATATCATAACAGGCCATCATATGTCTTCTGACCGTCCTCGCGATGATCTTACCTATAAAGTTGGGGTAGGTGAGAAAAAAACAGATTAATTTTTTCTCAGATGTATAAAATGAGCTTGTTTTTAAAGATAAAAATCATTGAGCATTTTCTTGCGGTATGGTTTTAGGAAGAATATCATAGATGTATTACAGGCAAGTGTCAAAAAAGTGATGAAGAGGCTTTTCAAGGTAATATTGCAGATTTTTATTTCTTAATTTGACACATTCGGATATAAAATGATACGATCGCGTACACTTTATCCGGAGAGATAAGCTTCCCTCTCCTTATTTTTTTCAAATTTGTGTCGAAGGGTATTTGTGTTAGTTTCCTCAATATTGATGGAAACAGTTTTAGTGCTCCAATCTTTATTTGTATATAGGGTGGTTGGAGAGTTGTCGTAGGCATATTATTTTTTTGGCGACTGAAGCATAAGGGTTGGTTAGAGGTTGATGTTGTGTGGCTACATTTTTCCATTAAGGATAACAATATTGATCTGTAAATTAAGAATTTTTTATTTTTTATTTCGCATAAATGCTTTTTAATTACTACTTGTATTAAAATTTTACTAAGCGGTAACAATTAATCGTGTACTTTCTTTGAAGATACATTTAAAACTCATTCGAATTTTGAATATTTCAAAGATGTGAGAATGTGTTGTAAAGATGAAAAAAAATTATTGGACTGTTTTTGTTACTTGTTTTTTAGCGCCGTTAGTTATTGTGGGATGTGCTTCAGATCATTTTGGTGTTGGAAAAGTAAATGATAATAAGAAGGCAAAAACAGTGATGTATCCATTGACTGAGCGCCAATGCCTTATGCGTGCAATGTATTTTGAGTCAAATCGTACAAGTCGTGAAGGAATGATAGCTGTTGGAACCGTTGTTATGAATCGTGTTAATTCAACCGCCTATCCAAAAACAATTTGTGGTGTTGTCGGTCAGTACAAACAGTTTGCTCCCGGTGTTTTAACGCGTCCTATGACGGAGCCTGCATCTGTTGCTCGTGTTAGAGAGGCAGCTGATGCTGTTTTGCGCGGCGAACAGGATCAGAAACTTAAAAATGCTAAGTTTTTTCATACCGCAGGTTTATCTTTTCCTTATAAAAACATGCATTATGTTCGTGTTGCAGGGGGAAATGCCTTTTATGAAAAGCGTTCACGTGATGGATCGCTTCAAGTTCCTACTAATGATCGTCCTTATGATGTTGCTTATGCTTTTGCCCAAGAACGTTCTGGCAATACACCGAGTTTCATGGACACAAGCGTAGCAAGTAAAGAGATGAAAGCAGAGGAAAAGAAAAACGCCCCTCTTCTGGTAGAAATAACGCAGGAGAATAAGGTGCATGCCATGTCTTTTGTTGCAGTACAACTTGATAAAGTCCCCATTCCTACATTTGCACCTCATCGTATAGATAAGGAAGGGGAAAGCAAATCAATTGTGGCTGCCTATGTTATGCCTTCACCAGATCAGTTAAATGCAATTGTTGCAGTATTAGAAAAACGGTACAGAAGCCGGTAACTTTTTCATAACAAAAGAGGGATATTGGTAATGCACTTTGATACTCATGAAACCGTTTCACCCGAAATGCTTAATCGTCTTGCAGAAATTACGGTAAAAGTCGGACTGAATTTACAAGAGGGGCAGGATCTTATTTTGACGGCTCCAGTTTCGGCATTACCTTTTGTTAGGCGTATTGCATATCACGCCTATAAGGTTGGGGCTGGTGTGATTACTCCACTTTTTAGTGATGATATGTTATCACTTACACGTTTTGAAAACGCACATACTGCTAGTTTTGATTGTGCACCTTCTTGGTTATATGAGGGAATGGCGAAGGCTTTTGAAAATGGGGCTGCGCGTTTAGCTATTGTTGGTGATAATCCTTTGCTACTTTCCAATCAAGATTTTGATAAGGTTTCACGTTTAAATAAAGCTACTTCAATTGCTTACCAGCCAGCTCTCAAAAAAATATCAAATTTTGCCATGAATTGGTCGATAGTTGCTTATCCGACAGCAGGGTGGGCTGAGACAATGTTCCCTTCTTTACCGCTTAATGAAGCGATTAAGAAGTTAGCTACTGCAATTTTTTCTGCTTCACGTGTTACAGATGAGGACCCAGTGCGCGCATGGGCCGTTCATAATGCAAGTTTGAAACAACGGTCATCTTGGCTTAATGAGCAGCGTTTTTCTGCTTTGCACTTTACAGGACCAAGGACTGATTTAACAGTTGGTTTGGCAGATGATCATGAATGGCATGGTGGTGCATCAGCGGCTCAAAACGGTGTGATATGCAATCCTAATATTCCAACAGAAGAAGTATTCACCACGCCTCATGCATATAAGGTGGAGGGTTTTGTGCGTTCGACGAAGCCTCTTTCTTATCAAGGAGCACTTATTGATAATATTGAAATGCGGTTTGAAGCGGGGCGTATTGTTGATGCACGTGCTTCAACAGGGCAGGAAGTTTTGCAACGAGTTTTGCAAAGTGATGAGGGGGCAAGTCGATTGGGTGAAGTTGCTCTTGTTCCACATTCTTCACCGATTTCTAAGAGTGGTCTTCTTTTTTATAACACATTATTTGATGAAAATGCTGCATGTCATATTGCTTTAGGGCAGTGTTATTCCAAATGCTTTTTAGATGGAGCATCGTTGACAGTAGAAGAAATTGCAGCGCGTGGTGGTAATAAAAGTGTGATTCATATTGACTGGATGATTGGCTCAGGTGAAATTGATATAGATGGCATTACGCAAAATGGTATGAGAGTTCCTGTGTTTCGTAAGGGTGAGTGGGCTTAATATTATTATTTTTTTCAGTGGTGTTGTTGAAATGCTCATAATTATTGAAGATAGTAGATGCCTGAACTTCCTGAAGTAGAAACAGTTCGTCGTGGACTAGAGTCTGTTGTAACTGGTGCAAAGGTTATTTCTGTCACACTTAATCGCAGAGATTTGCGATTTCCTTTCCCTGAGGCGTTTTCTGAGAGGCTTGTAGGCAGGAAGATTATAGAAATTGGTCGGCGAGCGAAATATTTGTTGTTTCATCTTTCACAGAATGAAACGATTTTGAGTCATTTAGGAATGACAGGATCATGGCGCGTAGAGGATGATTTTTTAAAAAAAAACTCTCTTACTAGCGAGAAATTTGTTAGGCATGATCATTTTGTCATGTATATTCAGGCGCAGGATGGCAAAGTTTATCATCTTACTTATAATGATATTCGTCGTTTTGGGTTTATGCTTTTAGTAGATACAAACAGGCTTTATGAACATCCGTTTTTAAAGAAACTAGGGCTCGAGCCTATGGGTAATGCGTTTTCTGGTAATTATTTACAAGAGGTTTTTGTTAATAAAAAAATATCTCTTAAGGGAGTTTTGCTTGATCAGTCTATTGTTGCGGGTCTTGGGAATATTTATGTGTGCGAAGCGCTTTGGCGTAGTCGTCTGTCACCACAGCGTGCAGCATTTACGTTGGCATTGAAAACTGTACGTGCACGTGAATTTGCTGATTCCTTAGCACAGAATATACGCAATGTGATTGCTGAAGCAGTTTTGTCTGGTGGGTCTTCTTTACGTGATTATATGCATGTAGATGGCTCTCTCGGTTATTTTCAACATGCTTTTTCAGTTTATGGACGAGAAGGCAAAGAATGTTTGCAATGTGGAACGCCTATTGTTCGTATTCTACAGTCAGGGCGTTCAAGTTTTTACTGTCCACAATGTCAAAAATGAATAAGGTCTCTTGCAAAATCTTACAGGAGGCTTAAAGTCATATCCACAATTACATAAGGCTTGGGAGGTCTTTTTTTATGCTGAATAAAATACTAACACATCTTGATGAAAATATAGAAAAGAGCCTTGAACGCCTTTTTTCCCTTTTACGTTTCCAATCGATTTCTACAGACCCCGCTTATAAAGATGAATGTCGCAAAGCAGCTGATTGGTTAGTAGAGGATTTGAAGACTGTAGGTTTTGAGGCTTCACGGCGCGATACACAAGGTCATCCAATGGTTGTTGGGCATCATCCAGGTCCTTCAGATGATTGTCTACATGTGTTATTTTATGGACATTATGATGTTCAACCTGTTGATCCGCTGAGTTTATGGGAAGATGATCCGTTTACACCTTCTTTAAAAGAGAGGGAGGGAGAGAAGGTTATTTGTGCTCGTGGAGCTTCCGATGACAAAGGTCAGCTCATGACTTTTATTGAAGCGTGTCGTGCATTTAAGAAAGAAACAGGGCAGCTTCCTGTTAAGGTTACTGTTTTATGTGAAGGTGAAGAAGAATGTGCTTCTCCTTCACTTATTCCTTTTTTGAAAGCAAATAAGGAGGAACTTAAGGCAGATTGTGCACTGGTTTGTGACACATCTATGTGGGATGCTGATACACCATCTGTTGCTCTTTCTCTTCGGGGAATTATGGCGGAAGAGATTATTATCACGGCAGCAAATCGTGATTTGCATTCTGGTTATTTTGGGGGAGTAGCAGCCAATCCCATTCGTATTTTAGCTAAAGTTTTGGCAGGACTTCACGACGAAAATAATAAGGTAACGCTCCTTGGCTTTTATGATGGAGTAGAAGAAACACCTCCACATATTTTACAATCATGGAATGAACTTAATTGTACTGCTGAAAATTTACTTGGTCCTATAGGTCTTTCTGTTCCATCTGGTGAAAAAGGGCGGAGCATTTTAGAGCTCGTATGGGCACGTCCTACCATGGAAATTAATGGTATTAGTGGAGGCTATGAGGGAGAAGGAATTAAAACGGTTATTGCTTCTCAAGCAAGCGCAAAAATATCGTGTCGTTTAGTACATAAGCAAGATCCAGAGAAAATACGTCAGGCCTTTCGTGATTATGTACGCAGCTCTATTCCTGCTGACTGTACAGTGACCTTTAAGAATCACGGTTCTTCTCCGGCAATACAGCTTTCCTATGATTCATCTTTTATCAAAGCGGCAAAGGATGCTTTATCACAAGAGTGGGAGGTTCCTGCTGTGTTGACATGTATGGGTGGTTCGATTCCAATTGTAGCAGACTTTCAGTCAATTCTTGGTATGGAAACTGTTTTGGTTGGTTTTGCACTAGCTGATGACCGTATTCATTCGCCTAATGAAAAATATAATCTAAAATCATTTCATAAAGGGCAACGGTCTTGGGCACGAATTCTTGCAGCTTTAGCAAATAAGAGGGATAAATGACTGAAATCCGCGTTTATCAAGGCGATTTACCAAATTTGGATAATTATCAAGTTAATGCTGTTGCAATTGATACAGAAACTTTGGGATTACAACCACGCCGTGATCGTTTATGTGTTGTTCAGCTTTCTTCTGGAGATGGTACTGCTGACATTATACAGATTGCTAAAGGGCAAAAAAATGCTCCTAATTTAGTCAAGTTGCTTGAAGATAAGGCAATCACTAAGATATTCCATTTTGGACGTTTTGACCTTTCTATTTTAGCGCATACATTTGGCGTTATGCCAGATGTAGTTTTTTGTACAAAAATTGCTTCAAAACTCACGCGTACCTACACGGATCGTCATGGATTAAAGGAAATTTGTGGTGAATTGCTAAATGTAAATATTTCTAAACAGCAGCAATCTTCAGATTGGGCCGCAGAAACTTTATCACGTGCGCAAATTGAATATGCCGCATCAGATGTTTTATATTTGCATCGTTTAAAAGATATATTTGAAGAACGCTTAAGACGTGAAGAGCGAGAAAATGTTGCAAAGGCATGTTTTCAATTTTTACCTATGAGGGCAAGACTCGATCTTTTAGGATGGTCGGAGGTTGATATTTTTGCGCATAACTGAGTTTAAAAGTTTGCTTTTAAAATTGCAGTAATATTGCAGTAATATTGATGTAATTAGAAAACACTGCCTGTATATTACAGGCAGTGTTTTTTCTCGTCTATTTTGATGATAGTGTGATTATAACATAATTCTTAGCGCAGAAAGTGCATTGGGAAATACAGGGTAAAATATCTTTGCTGGAGAAATGCATTAACACTCGTTCAGTTTGTTTCACATCTGATGGCTGAATTATGTTTTATAATTTAAAATCGGCGGTTTCTATATTGATATAGTTTAAAAATTTCCATTTATTTTAAAGTCACAGTGCTAAAAGACTTCGTTTTTTTGAGAGTTCTCACTTTATTATCTATAGGCTTATTATTTTTTTTGAAATTGGAAACGGGGGCTCTATATAAAATCCATTATGAATATTACTATGGAGATAAATTCTATAAATATGAGATATTTTATTGTTACTTCTATTGCCTTTGCTTCAGTATGTGCCTTTTCTTCAGTTTCTGTGGCACAAGGAGCTAATCGTGTGCCTGCTTCTTCTAGAGATTTTGTGAATAAACAAGTTAGCAATTTTTCAGATAAAGACTCTAGTAAAAAAAAATTGGGTATTGTTGATAACAACAGGAAAGAGGTTGCTGAGTTCGCAGCTGTGTCATGGACACCTAAAAAAAGAGGTCTAAGATTTCTGAATAGACCGAACCGGCTAAATCTATTTTTCCGAGGACCAATGAGTTTTTAGTAAGCGAAGAAGCAACATCAAGAGATATATTTTACTTTTTGGAAGTAGCGGAGTACGCAGGAGGGGCGTGCCTTTTTTAGCTTGAATTTGAGTTTGGAGAAGGTTTTTGTGTGCTTTTAGTTATGGGGCTAAGTTTTGTATTGATTGAGGGAGAGGAGTATAAAGGGTTAGCATATAAGAGCAATGGGCAATTACAAAATCTGTAGATGTGCAGGAGTGTAACACGGAAGATTTTGCTCTAGAAGTTTAAGAGTAGCTCCTGTTTTTCTAAGAGCAGGCATTAGTTATTATTTTCAGATAGATTTATAGCTTTTTGAGCAAGATTGAGTTTTAAGATTTTCGGAGAGTGATCTTTCGGTATTTATCTCAGTAGTGGGGTGAAGGTGGTGATACGGTTTGTCCAATAAAATCTACAAAAGAGATAGTTTACAGATCGTTGTATAGAGGCGTTTGCAGATGCAGATTTTTTTCCAGTATGAGAGTAAAATTTAATAAGTCGTTGCACGTAACGCTATGGGCAAAAAGCTGAAGAGAGTGTTTATGTGCATTTTAGCAGTGGTGTTGCATTTGCAATGACCTACAGTGCATGCTTTAGATAGAAAGTACTGTTTTCAAATTTTGTAAAAAACTCATAGGGTACAGCATCTCGTTTGATAAGAGCATAATTTCTACGTTGGTATATTACAAACTCCATTTATTACAAATCAAATGACTAAGGAGGATGTAGGCTTTTTGTTTTTTTATAAGTGTATCATTTTTACTACAGATATCTGTAAGGGGGGCTCTATATGAAATCATGTGTTTAAATATCAGCTATGGAGAAAAATTATGAATATGAAATGGTTAATAGCAGTCTCTGCTTTTGCGTTTGTTTCAGCTTCAGCAGCGCAGGCAGCAGATGTTATTGTTCCCCCACAGCCTACACCAGTTTCACCGGTTATTGTTGCTCCTACTTTTTCTTGGACAGGTTTTTATGTTGGTGGCCAGATTGGTGGTTTTTCAAGTAAAACAAAGATGGATATTCTCAGTAATGGAAAAACCATTCCGATGAGTAATGATTTTTTGCCTAAATTATCAGGTTTTATGGGGGGGCTTTATGCTGGTTCCAATATTGATCTGGGGAATGGCCTTATTTTAGGTGTTGATACAGATATCATGTGGTCTAGTAAAGATGACACGAAAACGAGCGAAGTATATCTGATTAATTCAGATCATGTGGGATATGTTAATAGGATGCTGAAAAATGCTGGAATTAAGATTGGTGACGATGTACTCAAAGCAGGTGATAAACGAACGCACAGTTTTACTTTTAAAGAAAAGTGGGCTGGTGCTACGCGGGTACGGATTGGTTTTGCTGCTGAACGTATTATGCCCTATATTGCTGGTGGTATTGCCTATACACAACTTCAAGATATCGAGTCAGTATCAATAACAGAAAAAGATACAGGTAAAGTAATAGCTTCTGGTAATTTATCTGATGAAACAAAGACGTTTGTTGGTTACACCCTTGGTGCTGGTGTTGATTTAGCAATGAGCAATAATGTTATTGTCCGTGCAGAATATCGTTACTCCGATTTTGGTAAAAAGAAATATTCAAACGATAAATATGAAACTTCTTACAAAACCAATGATTTTCGCGTTGGTGTAGCTTACAAATTTTAACGTATGGTGAGCTAAATTACTAAAAAGTTTGTTTTTAGCGGCATTTTTGGTATTTTCTGTGACTATATTGTTACACAATACAGATTGTTACATATGTGGAATGTTGCTATGCATTGATTTTGGTAAAAAGAAATGTGTAAACAAAAAGCGGGAATTTAACTGTAATATCAATGGGTTATTTATATATATAATTTGCAAGATTTCATATAGAACGAAATTACTCAGAGGCTCCATCTTTGAAGGAGCCTCTATTTTTATCATTGTGTCATTTTTACTACAGATTTTCTTTGAACAGTCGTATAGCATTGCGTCATAAATAAATTTAGGAGCAAAATATTATGAATATAAAATCTTTAATGACAACTTCTGTTATCGCTTTGATTTCAGCTTCTGCGGTACAGGCTGCTGATGTTATCATTCCTCGTGAAAGTGCACCAGTTATTACAGCACCTGCTTTTTCTTGGACAGGTTTTTATCTTGGTGCGCAGATCGGTGGTTTTTCGAGTAAGGTTGAGATAACTGATCCGGCTACAAAAAATAAACTTTTCAGCAAAGATGATACACCTAAGCCTTCCGGTTTCATAGGTGGTATTTATGCAGGTTCTAATATAGACCTTGGAAGTGGTCTGATTTTAGGTGTTGAAACCGATGCAGTTTGGGCTGACCGAGGAGAAACAAAAACGATCTCTGTTCTTCACGATCATGAAGTTGAAAAACCTAACGTAGGAGGTAATGGAGTTCAGAAGCCTAACGTAGAAGGTAATGAAGTTCAGAAACCTAACGTAGAAGGTAATGGAGTTCAGAAACCTAACGTAGACGGTAATGGAGTTGGGCAGGCTCTCAGAATTCGCGATGCAGCAGTTTTAGCAAGTGCTACAACCAAGGGGAGTTTTACATTTAAGGAAAAATGGTCCGGTGCTACGCGGGTACGTATTGGTTTTGCTGCTGCTGACCGCATTATGCCTTATATTGCTGGTGGTGTTGCTTATGCACAGATGCAAGGTATTTCTACAGTTTCAGGAACAGATGCATCCGGTAAAAAAGTTTCTACTAAAGAAGCTGATAAAACCATGACAATGGTTGGTTTCACCATTGGTGGTGGTGTTGATTTTGCAATGACTGATAATGTTTTATTGCGTGCAGAATATCGTTACTCCGATTATGGTAAAAAGAAATTCGAAAAGGATGACGCTGAATTCAACTATAAGACTAATGATTTCCGTGTTGGTGTAGCTTACAAATTCTAATTTTGTAAAAACGAAATTGTTAACCTAAAATTAAATTGCTAAGAGGCTCCGTTTTTGGCGGAGCCTCTATTTTTTTTGTGAATGTATCATTTTTGCTACAGATATATGCAATTAGCACTCTATATGAGATCACGTGTTCAAGTATTCGGCTATGGAGAGAAAATATGAATATAAAATGCTTAATAGCAACTTCTGTTATCGCTTTGATTTCAGCTCCTGCGGCACAAGCTGCAGATGTAATGGTTCCCCATGAGATGACATCCCATCAGGTAATACCCACCGTTACTACGCCTGCATTTTCTTGGACAGGCCTTTATCTTGGTGCCCAAGTTGGTAATTTTTCAAGTAAGGTTGAAATAACTGACTCGGATACAAAAGAGAAAGTTTTCAATGGAGACAGTACACCTAAGCCTTCTGGTTTCATGGGAGGAATTTTTGCAGGTTCCAATGTAGGTCTTGGAAATGGTTTCATTTTAGGTGTTGAAACAGACGCCGTTTGGGCTGATAGAGAAGACAAAAAAACGACCTCTGCAAAAGCCCTTGAAGATGATGACCTTGAGTATTTTAATGAATCGTTTAAGGATGTTGGCATTACGCTGGCTGATGAGGATAGATTTGTAAAGGGTGATACGGGATCTTATGAGTTTGCTTATAAAGAAAAATGGGCCGGTGCTACACGCATACGTATTGGTTTTGCAGCCGTTGATCGCATTATGCCTTACTTTGCTGGTGGTATTGCTTATGCGCAGATGCAGGGTACCTCTACGGTTACGGGAAAGAAAAAGGGAGAATATAATAAACCCGGTAAAATAATCTCTGGTTCTAAGGATATGACAACGACAATGGTTGGTTACACCCTTGGTGGTGGTGTTGATTTCGCGATGGCTGATAATGTTCTATTGCGTGCAGAGTATCGTTATTCAGATTATGGTAAAAAGAAATTCAAAAATGATGACGCTGAATTCAACTATAAGACCAATGATTTCCGTGTTGGTGTAGCTTACAAATTCTAATTTTGTAAAAACGAAATTGTTAATTCAAAATTAAATTTCTAAGAGGCTTCGTTTTTGGCGAGGCCTCTATTTTTTTTGTGAATGTATCATTTTTGCTACAGATATTTTGAAAGAGATGCACTACATATAACCCGTTTTGGATATTTGGAGATATTTTATGAATACGAAATGTTTAATAACGGCATCTATTTTTGCTTTGATTTCAGCTTCTGCAACGAAGGCAGCTGATGTAATGGTTCCTCATCAACCTACAACAGCTACCTCAACAGCTTTTGTAGCCCCTACTTTTACATGGTCAGGTTTTTACTTGGGTGGACAAGTTGGTGGTTTTTTAAGTAAACCTGATATGAGTGGTATTGATAAGGATAAAATTATACCGCTACATAAAGATTTATCGTTTAAACTTTCAGGTTTTGAAGGAGGTTTTTACGCAGGTTCTAATATTGATCTTGGTGATAGCTTTGTTTTTGGTATCGATACGGATTTAATTTGGTCTGGGCAAAAGCAGACAAAGACCATCACTATCGGCGCCTCTGGTAATGCGGTAGTAGACAATTTAATAGCAAGATCTCGCAGATCAGCATCAACAACACCACCAACAACACCACCAACAACACCAGTATCAACGAATTCAACTCCAGCAGCAAAAAGTACACAAACATCAACGATTTCAACTGTAAAAACTCCATCAGCGCCATCAGGAGGCTCATCAACAACACAAACAGCACCTGCAACAGAGGCGACACAAAGATCACCAGCATTATCAACAACGGGAACATCAGCAACATCGAAGCCAGCAGCAGAGAAGCCAGCAGCATCGGTACGAGCATCGTCATCAGAGACAAGAAGAAACACCTCATCGGAAAGATCTGCACAAGGAGTAAGTTCAACGCAAACATCTTCAGCGAGATCAGAAGCGCCAGTGCAGTCATCAGCACCAACCAAGACAGTAGCAGCACAAGCATCCTCTATTAATGGGGCAGGTGTGGGGGCTCACGGTCAGAGTAGTGCACATCATGGAGCTGGATACGGTGCTGGTAAAAATTCCCATGGTAGTGGTAATCCACATGGTAGTGCTGCTAATCCACATGGTGCTAGTTCGCATAGTTCTAATCCACACTCTTCCAAGCCCCATGGAGAACAGAAGGTGGCTGGACACGGTGCACAAAGTGCGCAAGCAGCGGATGAAAGCGCTACCAATGTGTATGGTATAGAGCAAGTGAAGAACGAGATCGCTGCACTTGGTAACGCTGCACTTGGTCTTGAACAAGGCAGTGAAGTTGAAACTTTGAGCCATACTTTAAAGCAAAATTGGGCTGGTGCCACACGGGTGCGTATCGGTTTCGCTGCTGATCGCTTTATGCCTTATATTGCTGGCGGTGTTGCTTATACACAGCTCCAAGACACTATATCCATATCATTCAAGAAAGGGGATGGAAAAGTCGTTTCTTCTAAAGACTTAGCCGATGAAACAAAAACGATGATTGGGTATACCATTGGTGGTGGAGTTGATTTTGCAATGCTGGATAATGTTATTGTGCGTGCGGAATATCGTTACTCCGATTTTGGTAAGAAGAAATTTGCAAATGAAAGACTTGAAATTAGATATAAAACCAATGATTTCCGTGTTGGTGTAGCTTATAAATTCTAGTTTTTAAGAGTAAGTTGCTAAGAGGCTCCGCTTATAGTGGAGCCTTTATTTTTTTAAGAAGATCATTTTTGGGTTTCCTTTCTTGATAGTTTCATGATAGAGCCTATAGGATGTGATGATGTATCTTCTTGATCGCTGCTTAATACGAATGATAAGCTCGGCTTTCCCTATAGATCAAAAAAAACCAGAGTTGCAGGGTTCAGGGAAGTTATGCAAAAATGGAATCGTAAAAGTGGACAGGAATATTTCACAATGGCTGTGAAAAATGAAACAATAGATTATTCGAAAACTCTTTATTTACCACAAACAAATTTTCCTATGCGTGCGGGGTTGCCGCAAAAAGAGCTTGAATTGATGGTACGGTGGGAAGATATGGAGCTTTATACGCAATTGCGTCAACAAGCAAAAGATCGCCCGTTTTATATTCTTCATGATGGACCACCTTACGCAAATGGACATATCCATATTGGGCATGCTTTAAACAAAGTTTTAAAGGATGTGATTGTTCGTTCATTCCAAATGCGTGGTTTTAACGCAAATTATGTACCTGGCTGGGACTGCCATGGGCTTCCAATTGAATGGAAGATTGAAGAAAAATACCGTGCGCAAGGGAAAAATAAGGATGATGTACCCCTTAACGAATTTCGTCAAGAATGCCGTGAATTTGCACAACATTGGATAACTGTTCAAAGTGAAGAATTTAAACGTCTTGGCGTTATTGGAGATTTTAATACGCCCTATACCACAATGGCTTTTCATGCAGAAGCGCGCATTGCTGGTGAATTGATAAAATTTGCTATGTCAGATCAGATTTATCGTGGTTCAAAGCCTGTGATGTGGTCTGTTGTGGAGCGTACGGCTTTGGCAGAGGCGGAGATTGAATATCATGATCATGAATCAGAGGTCATATGGGTTAAGTTTCCTGTTTTTGAAACAGATTCTAATGATTTGTATGGTGCTTATGTTGTGATTTGGACCACGACCCCGTGGACGATTCCTGGTAACCGTGCGGTTAGTTATTCTTCGCAGATTTCTTATGGTGTTTATGAGGTTGAAAACGCGGAAAATGATTTTGGTCCTCAAGCTGGAGAAAAACTTCTCTTTGCTGATGCATTAGCCATGAGCTGTGCAGAAAAAGCAAAACTTGTTTTAAAGCGTGTACGTGTTGTTTCTAATGATGAGCTTAAAACGCTTTTTCTTTCTCATCCACTCAAAGGTTTGGCTGGAGGTTATAATTATAAGATTGCGCTGCTTGATGGTTCGCACGTAACAGAGAGTGCTGGTACTGGTTTTGTCCATACGGCACCTAGCCATGGGCGTGAGGATTTTGAAATTTGGAATGCTTATAAGCCTTTATTGGAGCAGGCTGGTATTGATTCGTCTATACCATTTCCTGTTGATGATGCTGGTTTTTATACGAAGGATGTCCCTGGTTTTGGACCGGACCGTAAAGAGGGTCCCGTACGTGTTATTGATGATAATGGAAAAATGGGTGATGCTAATAAAGAAGTGATTAATGCTTTAATTAAAGCGGATCGATTGTTTGCACGCGGCCGTTTAAAACATTCTTATCCTCACAGTTGGCGTTCAAAAAAGCCAGTTATTTTCCGTAATACGCCGCAATGGTTTATTTCAATGGATAAAGATCTTGGAGATGGTTCAACTTTACGCAGTCGTGCTTTAGAAGCTATTTCGATGACGCATTTTGTTCCTTCTTCTGGTCAAAACCGTTTGGCTTCCATGGTAGCAGATCGTCCTGATTGGGTTCTTTCTCGTCAGCGCGCTTGGGGTGTTCCAATTTGTATTTTTGCCAATGAGGATGGTGTCATTCTAAAAGATGAGCGAGTGAATGAGCGTATTTTGCAAGCTTTTGAAGAAGAAGGGGCGGATGCTTGGTTTACTGAAGGAGCACGTGAACGTTTTTTAGGTGAGCGTGCGCATGAGTCTTGGAAGCAGGTTCGTGATATTCTTGATGTTTGGTTTGATTCTGGAACGAGCCATAGTTTTGTATTAGAAGATCGAGCTGATTTGAAATGGCCTGCCGATATTTATTTTGAAGGCTCTGATCAACATCGTGGATGGTTCCAGTCTTCTCTTTTGGAAAGTTGTGGTACGCGTGCTTGTTCTCCTTATAAGGCAGTGATCACGCACGGTTTTACTTTGGATGAAAATGGCAAGAAAATGTCTAAATCTTTGGGAAACACGGTTGTTCCACAAGAAATTATTAAAACATCTGGCGCCGATATTTTTCGTCTTTGGGTGATGACAACGGATTATTGGGAAGATCAGCGTTTAGGCAAAACAATTCTTCAAACAAATGTAGATTCATATCGTAAATTACGTAATGCAATTCGTTGGATGCTTGGAACTTTAGCGCATGATGAAGGAGAAGAAATCTCTTATTGTGCATTGCCAGATCTTGAAAAATTTATATTGCATCGACTTTTTGAACTCGATCATTTGATTAATCGCGCCTATAATGAGTTTGATTTTAAAAAGATTATGCGTGCATTGTTGGATTTTTCGATTATTGAGTTATCGGCATTTTATTTTGATATCCGCAAAGATTCTCTTTATTGTGATGCACCTTCATCAAAAAAGCGTAAAGCTTCTTTGCAGGTTGTCCGAGAGGTTTTTGAGCATATGGTGACGTGGCTTGCTCCAATGTTGCCTTTTACGATGGAAGAAGCTTGGTTGGAGCGTTACCCCAAAAGTCAATCGGTGCATTTGGAACAGTTTCGTCCTATGCGAGAGGAATGGCAGAACGAATCTTTGGCTGAACGTTGGAAAAAAGTTCGTCAGGTCCGCAAAGTTGTGACGGGTGCTTTAGAACTTGAACGAGCAGACAAGCGTATTGGATCATCTTTAGAAGCTGCACCTATTGTTTTTATTTCTAATCTAACTTTGCTGGAGGCGTTAGAAAATCTAGATATGGCGGAAATTTGTATCACCAGTGCTCTAACAATTAAGCAGGATAGACCACCTAAGGATGCTTTTACTCTGAGTGATGTTGAAGGCGTTGGTGTTTATCCAAGAAAGGCGTTAGGGAAAAAATGTGCGAGGTCATGGCGTTATACACAAGATGTTGGTAGCGATCCAGCTTATCCTGATGTATCTGCTCGCGACGCGGCTGCTTTGCGGGAATTGCAGATGCTCGGCAGGATTTAAAGTTTAGATCAAGGGGAGGGGAGGAAATGCAGGGTTGTAAAGAGCGTTGTTATGATTTGAATTCTATCATTGATGAGTATAGCCTTTTATGGTAGTAGTGAAGTTCTTTGTTTTTCCGTGGGGGGGTAGTTTGTGTGTGGACAAGATCTCCAATAAGTCGCGGGAAGATCAATTTGCCATATACTTAGGAAAATGGGATAAGCAGTGAAAAAACATAAAGTAGAAATATTGCCAATAAGCATTTTGGGCATGTGCTTTGTTTTAACAGGGTGCGGTTTATCCGCTCCTACTTATGGTACAGATAAGGCGGTTTCGTTACAGTTTTTTGAAGATGTTGCCAACCTTGCTTCGCTAGCATCGACAAACAATAATAGCAAGCTTGTTATGGAAAACCATCCAAAGCTTGTGATACCAAAGTCAAGCTCGCTCACAGCGTTACCATTACCGCAGCAAGATATAGCACAGAGTAGCTCACGTGGTAAAACAGCAACACTAAAGCAACATTCTAGTGGTAGCAAAGCTCCCGTTTTTCCCCAAAAAGTATCATCAGTTAATGAGCACGCTAGTACCGCTGGTTCAGAAAGTATTTCACGGTTGAATACGAAGCAACGACAGGAATATTTACGTCGTCAGAGAGCGCAAGTTGGAAGCGCGAAATATCGTCGCTATCTCACGGAGCCACCTTTGAGTTATCGCCAACCAGCAAAAACTGCACCTGTTGGTAAGTAAGAGTAAGGGTGAAATATTAAAAGAGAGTGAGAGGAAAAGTGCCCTGAGAATGAATTTTGGTAGAAAAGAAGAGCTGTGAGCCTTCTTTAAGAGTTCTAAAGCTGTTCAAAGATAAATGTTGTAGGTAAGAAGAGCTATTTTTTTAATATCGCTTTTGTGCAAAAAAATCTTTAAGCAGTTGAGCAGCTTCTTTTTCCTTAAAACCAGAATAGATCTCAGGTTTGTGATGGCAAGTTTGCTGCTGGTAAAAGCGTGGACCGTGTTCAATAGCACCTCCTTTGGGATCGCTGGTTGCATAGTAGAGACGCCGTATGCGTGCAAAGGAAATGGCTGCCGCACACATAGCACAAGGTTCAAGGGTTACATATAGATCACAATCAGGAAGTCTTTCACTTTGGAATGTTTCGCAGGCCATACGGATTACGCGTATTTCTGCATGTCCTGTAGGATCATATCCAGCTTTTGTATAGTTACCAGCGCGTGCAACGATTGTTTTTCCGTGTGTGATAACTGCCCCTACGGGGATTTCATCTTTTTTTTTTGCCCATTGCGCTTCTAAAAGGGCTATTTCCATGGGAGTCAAAGTCATAGTGTTCTTTCTACTGAAGTGTAGGGGGTGAAAAATTCTCCATCAGGAGGAGTACTGTAAAACGGATGAGTTATGACCTTTTTATAACGAAGGGACATTATTTTTTAAATGTTTAAAATCAATTTGCAAGTAAACTGATACATTATTGCTGCTATAAGGATAGAAAATGATAAATGATTATGTTACTCCCTCTTTTCAAGATAAGTGGTATGATGCAGGGTGACGATTTGCTGAACGTATAAGAAGAGGTTGGTGTGAAGAGCAAATGAATGAAAACAATGAGAGTGAGCGGATTGCCAAAAGGTTAGCACGTGCTGGTATTGCTTCGCGTCGTGATGCAGAAATGATGATTTTTGCAGGTCGTATTGTTGTTAATGGTGAAGTTGTAACGACGCCTGCTTTTAATGTTACCCGCTTTGATGTTATTAAAGTTGATGGCAAGCCTTTATCTCCTATAGAACGAACGCGGTTATGGCTTTATCACAAGCCCGCGGGACTTGTCACCACTAACCGTGATCCTGAAGGTAGGCCAACAGTATTTAGCAATTTGCCGAAAGAAATGCCTCGTGTTCTTTCTGTGGGCAGGCTTGATATTAACACGGAAGGGCTTTTGCTGTTAACCAATGACGGTGGTTTAGCCCGTGTCTTAGAACTTCCGTTAACAGGATGGGTGCGAAAATATCGAGTTCGTGCTCATGGAAGAGTTAAACAGAGTGCACTTGATAGTCTTAAAAATGGCATCGCGATTGATGGTATTTTCTATGGTTCAATTGAAGCATCAATTGAACGTGAACAAGGGTCAAATGTGTGGCTTTCTGTAGCTTTGCGTGAAGGAAAAAATCGTGAAATAAAGAAGGTTCTGGGTGCTTTAGGCTTATCAGTTAATCGTTTAATTCGTGTATCTTATGGTCCATTTCAGCTCTCTGATTTGGAAGAAGGAGCCGTTCGTGAGATAAAAGGTCGGCTGTTACGTGAGCAATTGGGTGAGCGTTTAATTATGCAAGCCAATGCAAATTTTGATGCTCCTATTCTTAAGCCATTTCCAAATTCTGCGGTTGTTGTAGAAAAAACAAATGATAAAGATCTTGCTACTACCAATGATAGCTGGGTTTTTTCGGGTAGAAAAGATGTACAGCGCAGGAGCAACAGCTCTTTTAAGCACGGTCAATTACGGTTGGGCACAAAATCTGATGAGAAATTTATGCGTAAGGGTGAAGGCGATGAAGGAAAAGAAAAGCAGTGTTTTTTGCCTCGTTCGCGTCGTTCTAATGTTTGGATGGCTCCTGGTGCACGTCCACAGAGTGCACGTAAGAAGTCTTTCTATAGTGAGAAGTCCTCCCATGATCATAAAAGCAATTTAGTCGGCAAGGGATCTTTTCATAGAGGTAAGGAAAAGTTACCAGAAGTTCAGTTACGAAAAGAGAAGGACATTCATTTTGATCAAAAACGTGGTAAAAAATCTTTTGATGAAGCGCGTGTTGTTGGTAAGAAAGAGCATCTTTTAAGGAAAGAAAAAAAGGTTGTGAAAGGCAATTACGATGAGCGTTCTTTTGAGAGTAAGCGAAAAGCTAAATCATTTGATGGTGCTGCTATGAAAAAATCTAAAGCGTATAGCGGTGATGCAAAAACAACGAAGCGATTTAGAGGACCACGTGCGGATCGTCGGCGGTAAATTTGCTGGACGTGTTTTGTTTGCACCTGTGGGGCAGTCGATTCGTCCAACCAGTGATCGTACGCGCGAAAGCCTTTTCAATATTCTTGCGAGCCGAGAAGAACAATTTTGGACCAACAAACGTATTCTTGATCTTTTTGCCGGTACTGGTGCTTTAGGAATAGAGGCTTTATCGCGTGGTGCAAAAGCGGCTGTTTTTGTTGAAAATTCAGTTGAGGGGCGTGGACTGCTTCAAAAAAATATTGAAGCTTTTGAATTGCAGGCAATTGGGCGGATCTTGCGTCGTGATGCAACAAAACTGGGCAATGTTGGGACAATGCTTCCATTTGATATTATTTGTGCAGACCCTCCTTATGGTTATTGTCTAGGTGAGCGTGCTTTTGTAGCGGCTCTGAGAGGAGGGTGGGCAAAAGCTGATACACTCTTTGTGCTTGAAGAAAAGAAGGATGCAATGATTCATTTACCTGATATATTTTATCTAGATGATGAGCGTTTTTATGGTGAGACAGTAATACGTCTTTATAAACTGCGATCATAGTTTTAAACTTGTGAAAGTTTTCGTTCCTATCCAATAGGAGGAGAAAGGTTATTCTGTACATTTTTTTACATTGTACTTTTCTTATGGGGTGATTGCTTCAGAAGAGAGGGTTGTTTTTTTAACCAATGAAAGATATGGAAAGCCTTTGTGCTACTATTTTTTCATAACCAATGTATAATTACTTGCTGGTTATGTGTGCTTTTTTCTGTGCACAATGCATCTAAAGATATATGGAATGGTTTAAATAATCTTCTAGTAAGTAGCGCATAAAATTACGATTTGAGGGAATTATTTTATAAATTTTCTGAGGGGGGGAGTATGGCTTATGCAACTAATAAAGCAGATATTTACGATGCGGTTCATTCTCTCCGTTTACATCTTAAAATATTTGATCTCATTAGAAAAGCGAAATCTGGTCACATAGCGAGTAGCCTTTCCTGTATTGATTTCATTTATATCTTATACAAATATATTCTTCAAATAAATCCAACACTTATCCATGATACTAATTGCGATCGTTATGTTCAAAGTAAAGGACATGCGGTTGAGGCATTGTATATTGTATTATCAGAGATGGGATATTTTGATCCTAAGCTTCTCGATACGTATTTAAAATTTGGTTCAAATTTTATTGGCCATGTGACCAAAAAAGTCCTTGGCATCGAGCAAAGCACAGGTTCTCTTGGTCATGGCTTATCTCTTGGTGCAGGAATAGCTCTTTCTGGACAGCTTAATTCTCAATCCTACCGTGTTTTTGTACTTCTTGGCGATGGTGAAATGACAGAGGGTTCCATCTGAGAGGCTATACTATTTTCAGCGTATTATAAACTCAGCAATTTTATCGCAGTTGTTTATAGAAACCGTCTCCAAATTACTGATACGACTGATATCTTAATGAAAACAGAGCCTTTAGCAGATAAATTCACAAGTTTTGGGTGGCATGTTGTAGAAATTGATGGTCACGATATAACACAACTGAAAAAATCCTTAGGCACTCCTCCATCTCATAAGGATAAACCAACAGCAATATTGATGAATACTTGTACGGAATTACGCATGAACAACTTGCCGGTTGGACAGCAGGGTTCAAGCTTGCGGGGGGTATAGTCTCCCTTGATG